>PLPA01000123.1 GCA_003159355.1 Acidobacteriaceae bacterium
CGGCGGCCACATCGACGCGCTCAGGCTGGCTCGCGAGCTGGGCGCTCCGGTGGCTCAGATCAGCGCCGTCAAAGGAACCGGCCTGGACGCCGTTCCGCTTTTTTTGAATCAACAGAGTGATCGGAAAGGCGCCAAGCCGCTCTCGCTGCCGGTGCTGGGCAACGCCGCCAGCGCCCACGCCTGGGCCGCGCAACTGAGCCGACGCACCGGCTACCGCGCTCCGCTCTCGGTGGAGGGCACGCGCCGGATCGACAATGTTTTGCTGCACCGCTTCTGGGGACCGCTGCTTTTTCTGGTCGTTGTTGTGGGTGTTTTTGAAGTCGTTTTTTCCATCGGCCAGCCGCTCTCCGACGGTTTTGGCGCGATTCTGGCCCGCGTCGGCGGCCTGATGAAGCTGGTGATTCCCGCCGGCTGGCTTCAGTCGCTGCTGCTCGACGGCGCATGGAAGGGCATCTCCTCGGTGCTGGTCTTTCTGCCGCAGATACTGCTGCTGTTTCTCTTCATCGGGATACTGGAAGACTCCGGCTACCTTTCGCGCGCCGCGCTGATTGCCGACCGTGTGATGCGGTCGATTGGACTCAACGGCAAGGCTTTCATCCCCCTGCTCTCGGCCTACGCCTGCGCCGTTCCGGCGATCATGGCCACGCGCACCATCGAGAACAAGCGTGACCGGCTGGCCACGATTCTGGTTGCGCCCTTCATGACCTGCTCGGCCCGCCTGCCGGTCTATATGCTGCTGATCGCCGCCTTCGTGCCCCGCATTGCCTACCTGCACGGCTTTCTGGGCCTGCAAACGCTGGTCATGCTGGGCCTTTACCTGGCCGGATTTGTGGCCGCGATGACCACCGCGTGGCTGCTCAAAAGCTCAATCCTCAAGTCCAGCGATGCGCCGTTCATCCTGGAACTGCCGCAGTACCGGATGCCCACGCTGCGTTCGCTCGCCCTGCGCCTGATGGACCGCGCGCGCGTCTTCCTGCGCCAGGCCGGCACCATCATTCTCTGCGTCACGCTGGCGCTCTGGGTGCTGGCCCACCTGCCGGTGATTCACTCCGCCGGCGGCAACCTTTCCGCGCCATTGCTGGCCGACAGCCTGATCGGCCGCCTGGGACACTTCATCGAGCCGGCCATTGCGCCGCTGGGCTTCAACTGGAAGATCGGCATTGGGCTGCTCTCCAGCGTGCTGGCCCGCGAGGTGATGGTCAGCACCATGGGAACTTTGTACGGCGCCGAAGCTGATACACACGCGCTCAGCCTGCAAACCGCGCTGCACCACGACATGACACTGGGCGGCGCGCTGGCGCTGATGATCTTCTTCGCCTTCGCGATGCAGTGCACCTCGACGATGGCCGTCGTCCGCCGCGAAACCAACAGTTGGAAGTGGCCGGCCTTGCAGTTCCTCTACATGCTGACGATGGCCTGGTGCGCGGCCTTCGTGGTCAACCATCTGGTCATGGCGTTCTTGGGATAATGCGCCGATGCTCGCCTCGCTGCTCCCCGGCAAGGCCGACTTGATGCCAGGTTGGATTGGCGGTAAGATTGTCTTACCATGCAGACCAGGGTTTCAACGAAAGGCCAAATCGTTCTCCCCGGACCGCTTCGCCGGCGGCTCGGCATCCGCGCTGGCGATTCGCTCGACATTGCCATCGAGAAGAATCGGATTGTGCTGACAGCCCCAGAGCGGAAACACTTTACGGCTCGAATCATCGAAGACCCGATTACTGGCTTCCCGGTCATTGACGCGGGTCCCGATGCACCCATTCTTACCAGCGAAATGGTTCGTGAACTCCTTGTTGACTTCCCATGAGATACCTCCTTGATGTCAACGCGCTCATCGCCTACNNCTGTTCGATCACTGAGCTTGGATTCGTTCGAGTGCTTGGGAATGTTCGTGCCTATGGCATGAACGTGGCACAGGCGAGATCGCTGTTGATGGAAGTGAAGGCGTGGAAAGCATTTCCGCTCGCCTTCCTATCGGACGACAACGACATCTCCGCTCTCCCCGGTTGGGTTAAAACTCCAAAGCAGACCACGGACGGTCACCTGGCGCAACTGGCGAGCGCCAATGGCACGCTTCTCGCCACCCTCGATGAGGGAATCCCTGGAGCCTTCCTCATTCCCTAGTCCTTATTCCCTTCCATGCGCTAGAATCGCCGTAAGATGAAGTGTCCTTATTGCGGTTTCGGGCAGGATCGGGTGGTGGACTCGCGCGAGAGCAAAGAGGCCGACTCGATTCGCCGGCGGCGGGAGTGCGAGCGGTGCAATCGCCGCTTCACCACCTATGAGCGGATCGACGAAATTCCCTACATGGTGGTCAAAAAGGACGGCCGCCGCGAGCGCTTCGACCGCCAGAAGGTCTTGAGCGGCCTGCTGCGCGCCTGCGAGAAGCGCCCCGTGCCTTCGAGCAAGCTGGAGGCCATTGTGGACGCCGCCGAGGCCTTTCTGACGGACGCCCCGGAGCGCGAACGGACTACGGCCGAGGTTGGCGAACTGATCATGAAACAGCTCAAGGGCCTGGACACCGTGGCCTACATCCGCTTCGCCTCGGTCTACCGCGACTTCAAGGATGTGCGCGAGTTCAAGGAAGAGCTCGAAGGGCTTCTGGGCAGCCGCGCAACAGGCAAGGGGAAGAAGTAAGCCGGGTTGGCCGCCGGCAGCGTGCCCGTTCGCCGCGCCGGCAATGATCAGCAGCTGGCCGGCTGGAGCAGCACCATAATCTGGCCTTTTTCCATCAGGAATCCGGCGAGGATCGACCCAAACACCACGACTATGCCTAAAATGGCGAATATGCTTGCCCCTTCCCCAGCGCGGACGCGATCTGGTTTTCGCCCGTCTGCCCGCCTTCGGTATAAAGCGCTCGCCGCCGCGGCAAAGAATTTTCGTGACCGACTGCCTCAACAGGCTGTAAGCTGATTCATAGGAAAATTACCAAAGTGCGGCGAGATTTTTCGTTGAACCGGTCACCAAAGTAATTTCTCCACTGCGATGTGTTGCAGATTGAAACAGTTCAAGGGTTTTGGAGGAATCAGCCGATAGTCTAACCAAGGGAAGAAGCCATTGCCTGAGCCCGAACCGCCGCATTCTGCGTAGTTGGAACTGCGGGCTGTATGGGCTGTCTTTGGCTCCCTGGTTATGCAACGGACGAGGCGCATCTCATGAACAAGATCATCCTGGCCGATTCACAGGCGATTTTTCGGGCAGGCACAGCCAAGGTGCTGGCCATGGACGAAGACGTGCGCATCATTGCTCAATGCACTGACCTTGACCGCATGAATCACGCCATTACGACCTTTCCCGGCTCCATCGTGCTCTTTGCCGCCTCGCTGCACCCGGACCTGGTCCGGTTGCGCTCGCTGCTGGAGAGCGTGGGCAGCCGCGGCATTGTGATCGCCGAGAACAACGACGCGGCCGGCGCCTACATACAGCAGGGCTATCGCGGCGTGGTTTTCCGCTGCGTCACCGGACCGGCTCTGGTGGAGTGCGTGCGCGCGGTGGCCGGCGGCGAAACCTGGCTGCCTCCGCAAATGATGGTGCCCGACTCGCCCGAGGAAGACATGGTGGGCACGCGCGTCCGCGACCGGCTCACCCCCAAGGAGATGCGCATTGTCGCGCTCATCGTGCAGGGCTGCAAGAACCGCGAGATCGCGCTGCGCCTCAAGACAACCGAGCAGGTCATCAAGAACTACCTGCGCTCGGTCTACGACAAGACCGGCGTCAGCGACCGCCTAGAGCTGGCCCTCTTCACCATCCACCACCGCGTGCTGGCGCAAGCCGCCGCCGATGTGGGCAGCAAGCTGGAAGCCGAGGAAGCTACCGCGCAGCACGCGATGGCCTAACGGCACCCGCCGCGGTGCAGGATTTACCGGACGCTTTCGCCCCTTCTTTATTCCACGTAAGCATCGCCAGTGGTGGCGAAGATCTTTCCATCCTCCGAGCCGGTGTACACGGTGATGCGGGTTGAATCGATGCCCTTGTCGCTGACCAGGCAGGCCTTTGTATGAGCCGCGCACTACGGAAAGCGGAGAGGCGGTGATTCCCGGCGGGAGGATGGAGATTCATGCGATCCCACCCTTGCCACAAAGATGTGGCAAGGATGGGGCATGCGGCGGTTTAAAGTGGCTACTTTTGGGGCGCCGCGTTCTTATTCTTATGGCCGGACGTCAGATTCCTTGGGTCGAGAAGAATCAGGGCATCGGCGGCGTTGAACGGATACCAGCGCGTCGATTGTTGGCCCGTGGTGCTCAGGGTAACGTCGACACGGCGGTTTTTTGCCAGGACAATGACGCCCAGTTTGCCGAGTAATTTCTCCCGATCCGCGGCGCTCAAATCAGGATTCAGCTTGATCGCCTCTTCCACCTGGGCGTCGGTGAGGTCATCCCCCTTGCCAAGGCCGAGCGTTTTAATGTTGGCTTCGGGAACACCCTGTTTAACCAGCATGAGTTTTGTGCGAGTGACACGGCGTTCGGAAAGCGCCTGGTTGTACTCGACTGATCCGCGCACATCCGCATGTCCGGTCAGGGTAAGGTAGGCATCCGGTTTTAATTCCAGGTACCTCTTGAAGTCCGTCGCGAGGGTAGCCAGAGTTCCCTCCTGGCTGGCCATCAGACCGCCATTGGGATTGTGGATCGTGGGCTCATCGGTCTGGAAAAATATGCTGTGCAGCGCCAGGCGAGTCTCGAGTTGGACTTGTTCCGGGGAGGGGGCCGCCTCCAGAGGAATGGGGGCCGTGATGGTGACGCTGGTGTTGGCGGTTGCCGCCTGGTTCTTGTCATCCGTCACATTGCAGGTGATCGCCACTACGCCGGCCGGCGCACCGGTCGAGGAGAAGGCCGCGGTCGAGCCGCTGCCGCTGATGGAGCCGGCCGCTGCCGTGTAGCTGTAGGTCAAGGGACGATTCTGCGGACTCACGCCGCTGGCGGTCACCGTACTCTCCTCGCCCAATGTGATGGTGCTGGGGCTGGCCGAGCAACTGATCGTCGGCGGCTCAAAGGCTTTGACCGAGAAGACCGCCGTCGCTGTGGCGTATTCCCAAGGCTTCAAACCTTCCTTGCCGGCGCTGCCTTCCTTGACGGAGCAATTCACCGTGTAGGAGCCAGGCGCAAGCGCCGCAGTGGCCACTGTGGCCGTTGCGCTGTTCGCCGTCAAGCCAGGCCCCGTTATGCCGTACACCACATTCAGCCTGGGATCCAGATTGCCGGCCGACGCAGTCACCGTGACCGGTTCGCCAGGAAAGACCGCAGCCGGACTGGCCGAGCACGCCAGCATCAACTGCAGAGGCGCGGGATTTCCACCAAAGCGGAAGACAAGTCCGGCAGAAAGACGCATGTCGTTCTGCGACGCTGTCGTTCCGCTGGAGTAATCCTGGAACCTGGTCATCAGGTACTCGGCTTGAATGATGCGAATGGCGAAATGGCGGTGGACCGTGACGTCCAGTCCGCCGCCGCCGGTCCAGGCAAACGTGTTCTGAGTGGGGAGGAGCGTGCAGTTCAACGCGCAATTGGAGAGTGTGACCTCGCTGGCGTGGGCGCCGCCAAATAGAGCCTGGACAAAGGGAGTGACCCTGTCGTGCCGGAAGGACAGGCGCGGACCGAAGAGATAGCTGATGACACCCCCGTCTGCGTCGTCCACGTTGAACGTAGCCCCGGATGCGCCCTGGAAGCGGATCTCCGAGTTCGTGTAATCGCCAACGTCGCCAACAATCCCCCAATGGCGGTTCAGGTTGTACGCGACGGACGCGCTGCCGCCATTGAGCCATACCAGCCTGTTTCCGTCAGCCAGTTTCGGCACAGCTTGCAGATACGAGTAGCCCACAAACAATTCCGCCTTGGGAGTGTCCGTGTTCACGCCGGCCGAATTCTGCGTGGCCGCCGACGCGACTTGCGCGCGCAGGTTGAACACTGGCATTAGGAAAACAGCAAACGCCGCTATGGCGATCATCCTTGCACTCAATCTCATTGTTGCCTCCCGAACTGCGCGTCGCGATCATCGAAAATCTTAGCGCCGAATTGTCTCGACGCGAATTAAACATACCAGACAGCGCATTGCCTGAAACCGGCTGAGACCGCCCCGGAGGGCGGTCTCAGCCGGGCTCTTACGGGGCAGGCACATTGATGACGGTGTCTACGAGTGTGGTTGACGCATTCAGACTAATCAGCCTGCCGTTGACTGTCACTATCTGCGCGGGGGCATCATTTCCGACAGTCGAAACCGCGATACCTACGGACCCGTACGCGATAACGGTTCCGTTGAAGATCCCGCCTCCCGTCTGTTCGAAGTTTATGACATCGCTCCCAACCGCCCAGTAGACATTCTTGGCCTGGGCGCCGTTGAGCAGGATCACACTTGAAGGTGCTACCGAATTGCCAACGGTTAGAGTCGATCCGATCTGGAAGACCCAGTACGCATTGGGATCGCCCTGGGCGTCGAGGTAAACAGGCCCTCCCGTTATCTCAACCGAGCTTGAGTTCTTGTAGATGCCGGGGTAAATGGTTGTGTTGCCTATCTGCCCTGCCAGAACGCCGGTCACGGGGAGGCCTTGAAGGGTGTTGTACGCGGCGAGAGCTTCATTCCAAGCTTCGAGCGCGATAGCGGCCGTAGCAAGCGTTCCTTCACCGGGGCACACACCCGCAGGCGGGACAACCAGAGGTGAGTAGATCTTTCCAGTCACCAGCCCTATATTGACTCCCGGAACTTCCGTATACGTGCATTCCGCTACGCCAGTACTACTTATAACGCTGTTATCGTGGAATCCGGTATACGCACTAAAGTCGGTAGCCGTGGTCCCGCTATCTCCATGGATGACCGTGAGGGGTCCCGTATTGGTCATCCCTGCGGTGCCGGCAAAACCACCAAACGGAGCTATGGCTGGCCCAAGCGCGGGCGCCTGATTCGCTGCCGTACCGGTTTCAAAGGTCCAGGGATTGGTGGCAGGGGATGTGGGAGTGGTCCCCAGCCCAACGCCAGCCAAGTTCGTTGCTCCATTGGTCACCGTTGCGGTATAGAAGGAGCTGATAGCGAGCGGGTTGGTGGGCGTGAAAGTGGCAATGAAGGTGGTCGGATCATACTGATACGTTCCATCTACCTGAGTTCCGGTCAGATCCGTACCCGCAAAAAGTTGGAAGGATGACGAGGTGAAGGTCAGTGGATTCATCGCCTCGCTGAAGGTTGCGCTGACCGCCGCATTGACGGCCACGCCGGTGGCATTGTTCGCCGGGACCGTCAAAACCAGCTCCGGCGCGGTGGTGTTCACAGCCACGCCGGTCATAAAGTTCCAGGTGTAGAGGTTGGCCATCGGCTGGCCGGCCAAGTCCATAACCCCGGTTGTGATGGTGGCTGTGTACGTGGTGCCGGGCAGCAAAGGCGCTGTCGGCACGAACACCAGCGAATCTCCAACCGCTGAGTAAGAAAGGGAACCGGGCAAGGCAGTGGTACTGCCCTCTACGGTCAGCGTAAAGTTTGCCGCGATGATCGTGGCCGGGTCCATTGCCTCGCTGAAAGTGGCGCTGACGACCTGATTGAGGGGAACGTCCTCGTCCTCGGCAACGATGGGGGCGACTGTGCTTGGGGTTACAGGGATGGTTGAAGTGACCGTCGGCGGTGAGGTAATTGGGGCGCCGGTGGTGAAGGTCCAGACGTAGGGGTTGGCCAGAGTCTGGAGGGCCGGATCCTCAGCCCCGGTTGTGATTGTGGCCGTGTATTGGGTGTTGTACGCGAGGCCGCCAATCGGCGCGAACGTTGCCGTATTTGTCGAGCCGCCGGTATAGGTTACCACTCCGTTTACGGCAGTCCCGCTCGTCTTCGCTACCAGCAAGAAGGTTGCCGAGTTGATCGTGTCAGGGGTCATTGCCTCGTTAAATGTTGCAGTGAGGGCCTTGGTGGGGTCCACACCTACTGCCGGCACACCCGGCGACGAATCGGTGGGCACGGTGTTGATGACCGTTGGCACGGGGGTGATTGTAGTGAAGCTCCACACGGTAAGGGCCACCCCCTGGCCCGCCAGGTTCTGAGCTCCAGTGCTGATCGTGGCCGTATATTTGGTGTTGTACGCGAGAGTGCCATCCGCAAGCGCAAACGTCGCGACGTTGCTCGAGCAACTGACTGTGCCGCCGGTTACGGGAGTCGTGCCGATTGCGAGGGTAAAGGTGGTAGTCGAGTTTAGCGTCGTGCAGTCCATCGCCTCGCTGAAGGTCGCGGTGAGCACCTGGTTGACGGGCACACCCGTGGCGCCATTCGCAGGGACCACTGTCACCGTAGGCGGCGTAGGCGGCAGGGCAACCGTGGAAAAACTCCATGCGTAGTTGCCCATCAGAGCAGCGCCGCCGGGGGTCGCAGCCCCGGTGGTGATCGTCGCCGTGTAGGTCGTGTCGAATGCGAGGGCGGCTGCGGGCGTAAATGTCGCAATTACACCGCTATACGCCACGGCTCCAGCCACGGCAACGCCATTCGGGGCGGCGACCGTGAAGGATGCGGCGGTAATAGAGGCCGGGTTCATCGCCACGCTGAAGGTGGCGGTAATTGCCGTATTGACGGCAACACCTGCAGCGCCCTGAGCGGGAGTCACCGAGACCACGCTGGGAATGGTTACCGTTTCCTGGCCGCAACCGGCCACAACAGCGATCAGCAGCGTCGCCAGAAAGCACACGAAACCAAGCCTGATATTACGCATTTGTTTCCTCTCGTCCATCTGTGTTGGCACGGTGTCCAACACTCGTCATTTGGCCGGCTCGGGTGGAATGCCGACGCAGTACGACTTTTTGAAAATAGCAAGAGAAAAGTCGAGAGGTCTGTGCAAATATGCTCATCAGATGCCGGATTCGAGCTGTAGGAATTCACATATTATGAGCGAAATTGACCATCAATCTATCGATAGGATTGTGCAGTGCGGGCCAGGAGCTGCCGTCCAATTCAGAGCAAAATCAGCGCAATACCGAGTCAAGTCCTAAATCTTC
>PLPA01000088.1 GCA_003159355.1 Acidobacteriaceae bacterium
GGCGCGGAGGCTTCGATCGCCTTGCTGGCCCGCGTCAGTCGCTGGGGCAACGACGGCGTCGGCCTGGCGTTTGTGGTGCGAGATCCCCGCGCTTCACGCGCCGGAGAAGCTACCCCTTCCGAAGCCATCGAGCGGGAAGTGCTGGATCAATTCCTGGCGCGAATTGGGCATGGCAAAGGCTAGAGCGGTTCTCCAATACATATGTCCTTACCGATTCTATCGAAGGTGGCTTTTTCTTGAGGAAAAAGCCACTCTGCGGCGTGGTTTCGGTGTACAGCAATTGGAGAACCGCTATAACATCCGCGAACAAATCCGCCTGAGAAGTTCTCCTATCCGGCCAGCGCCTTCTTCACCAGATCGCTCACGGTGCGGCCTTCTGCGCGGAGGCTGGCGGCTTGCAGCCTGGCCTGGACAGACTTCATCACAACGCCCATCTCTTTAGGGGTGGGGGCATGACCGATGGCGGCGGCGACTTCGGCAATGGCTTCGGCGACCAGGGCGGCGAGGGCGGCTTCGTCGAGGGCCTTGGGCAGGAACTCCTCGATCACGACGATCTCGGCGGCTTCGGCGGCGGCCAGCTCCGGACGGTTGCCCTTGGTGAACTGATCGATGGAGTCGCGGCGCTGCTTGATCATCGTGGCCAGGGCCTGCTGCTCCTCGGCGGAGGTGAGAGCCTCGCGCTTCTCGATGAATTTGTTTTTGAGGGCGTTCTTGATGAGGCGCAACGTGGTGGTGCGGACCGCATCATGGGCCTTCATCGCTAGAATGACCTGCTGGCTGACCTGGGCTTCGAGGGAGAGTGAATCGCTCATATTCTTCATTTTAACTCTGGTGGATTCCCGGCACTTGGCGTGCACCTGCGGCCACTTGCGGAGGGCCCAGCCGCTTGCGGGCCGGTCGCGGAGGGTTCGTGATCTCCCAGGTCTCAAAAACGAGAGCTGGGAGACCCGCCATCCCAACGAACGCTTACTTCGCCGCAACCGTTACATCTACCAGCTTGTACAACACCGTGTGCTGAATCGAGCACAGCTTCTCAAACTGGCCCATCGTGCTGTTGATATCCATATCCGGATGCACCTTCTTCCAAGCGCCCCCAATGCTGCCGTAGGAGTTGATGAATGCATCCCAACTGGGATAGATATCCACCGAGCTCACCGCGGTTTTGTCCTTGGCGCCGCGCGGAAAGGCCTGCGCATTGATCGCCCAGCCGCTCAAGTTTCCAGCGTTCACCATCTCTTCGGCAACCGGCTTCCAGACCTTCTGCTGGTAGGCCACGCAGGCGCCAACATCCGGCGCACTCATCGAGTTGAAGACCAGGTAATCGTCTTTCTTTGGGCCGCCCACCAGCGTCTGGTACTGGGTAATGTTGGTGGAGACCAGCGTGCCGAGTTCGCCGTGCTTGGTGTAGAGCGCCTCGGCTGTCATGGGGATGTCAGCCTTGTGCAAAGCCTTCGACAGCTCCTCCGGGCTCATCGGCGCAGGCGGCAGGCCGTTGAAGAAGCTAACGAAGACATAGTCGCACTCTGAAGCCGTGCCCTGGGGCAATTCGGTGCGCAGCACAAGCGTGCTCGCATAGGTGCCGGAATCCACAAGCTCCTGATTCAGCTTGTGTTCTGTGCCGGCAATCCATTCTGCAATCGCGTCCCATTTGCCTGGGTTTACCTTTACACACACTATGCTGTGGAAACCGGTCGGCGCCTGTTGAGCAACAAGTGGAATCGAGAGCGCCGCGGCAATCGCGGCACCCAACAGAAATCGGGGAATCATCATTTCTCAAACCTCCGTACGATTTTTCTGAGTGTCACATTTTAGGGGAAGGACAACCAGAATGTTTTGCGAATATACACGTTCTACCTGCAACATGATAGAAAAATCGGCGCAGCCCGGCGCCTGCGGGCACCTGCGGTGCGGCTAACTGCTCGCCGATCGGTCGCATGAGGTTCGTGGTTTCCCATATCCCAGAATCGGGACCTTGGGCGCCAGGCTCTAATTTTCATCTAATTTCAACTGACTTCCATAAACGGCACCACTGTATCAGCAGTTCTTGTATCCGTCGATATTCTTGTAGTCCACGATATAAGTCGAATGATCCGCCAGCGTGATCTCCGCTCCGAGGACGGAACCAGAAGAAGTCACATCTATGATCCGGATAACCTTCACCGGATCCAATTCTTCCGGCGTCCATGGGGTGTCATCGGTCTTGTGCAGCATTGCCGTAATCATCAATTCCATGGCCGGGTTCTTGGCGGTGCGCTTGCGATGGACGAACAAGACCGTGCTCTCCTCCGCTTCCGCATTGAAGCCGCGGTGAACCTGACTCTGAATCGCGTCCCAGCCGTTGTAAGCTATCATCGCTACCGATCTGCCCGGAATCGAGGCTGTGATCCCCTGCTTCATTTCGTCTTCGAAAGTGTGCAACGCGGCCTTCTTCCCTCCGAAATGCGGCAGGCCAAAGTGGCCGAGTGTGAGCTCATGCTCGAAGGCCAGCCGGCAGCGGTCGACGCGGATGACGCCTCCAGGAACCGTGATCTCCGCGAGGTCGATAATGTATCCAACTCCGTTGTTCGGTGGCTTTCGCATGATCAATTGCCTATAGAGCACGCCGTCGCGCACGCCGTTGAAGAGAGCGCTCTGCGAGGTCACGTACGCGGCATCCTTGGATGCAGCGTTATCGACCGCGCGTCCCGTGAGATAGAAATTGATGTCCACACCCCTCAGATCGCGAGGATCCAGGCTCCGGAAACTATACTCCTGTGATGTGCCTCCGTTCGGGTTGTGGTCTTCCCATGGGAAATGGGTGTTGAAGACCAGCTTGGAGTAGTTGTGATCGTCGTCGTACACCTTGCCGGAGACGATCTCGGAAGTGCCGCTGCTGCCGTGGTTGACCAGAACGATGCCTGGCCGTTCGAGCACGGTCCGTTTTGAGCGCGCTCCTAATTCCTCCCACATCCCATCGTTCTCCTTTGCGGTCCAGAACGGAGAATCTTCCGGCAGCGCCAGGCTGATGAACGGCAGGAACATGATGAATGGGCTGGCCGAACAACTATAGTTTTGAATCGCGAATTCCCTGTGGGGATAGAAGCCGAGGCTGGGAATGTCGTTCTCGTAAAAGTCTTCCCGCCCGGTGAATTGCAGAATCGATCCGGAACAGAGCCGCCTCGCCCAACCGGGATCGATCGGCGGTTCCGAGGCGAGCAGAAATGACACCGGAAAGCCGCCCGAAATCCAGAGACGGTAGCAGATGCTTCTGGCCCACATATTGATATAGCCGTTCCGGCCGAAGAAGCTGGTATACGTTTTGAACAATTCCTGAAAACTCTTTTCGAGCACGCCAGCGATTTCCGGATAATGCTCGCGGCCGAAGGCACGGCTCCAGATCGTGCCGTAAACGACGAAGAGACTGATTGTGTAGTAGTTATAGCTCTGCTCCAAATACCATCCGTTGCCCGCGTGATACGATGCGACCCACTGCAGGTGGCTTTTCAGCAGATCGTCGTCGATGTCATATCCTTGTTTCTTGAGGAGCGAGAGCGCGCAGATGTTGAATAGCCGCCAATTGTTCTGCGTCGTGCGGTGATGCCCCCACTTGGAAATCGTGACGGCCATTTCATCGCGCTGCTTTTCGGTCAGGTAGGGCCACAGCACGTCGGGCATCAGCAACAGCGTCTTCGCCAAGCCACCGAACTCGCAGGTGAACTGATATGTAGCGTCCGGCAGGTTCTCGGGCATGGGCAAGCTGTTCACATGCCCCGGCGTCATCGCATTGTAGAACTGATTGGCGTAGTAATCGCGCAGCTTGATGCCGCCGATACTGACCTCGGGATCAACGTGGATCAGCGGAGCCGCCAGATTGAAGGTTCTCTCCAGCGCCTCGAATTCGTCGGAGCGATGGCGCCATTCGGGCGCATTCGGCTCAGGATACGATTTGCCCGGCACCTTGGGAAACACGATTGGCGAGTCGAACGTCTTCACATGCCGGAATGCCCGTTGGAGCACATACTTGGCGCATTCTATGTAGTGTTTCCTGGTCATCCCGGTCAGAGGACTCAGATTCAAATCGGGATTCCGGACTTCAAAAGCATTTTTCATAAGGTTTCGATCCGTTGGCGGCCATGGTTCCGCTGCATTTGTTTGGAAGTCATACCATATCAAGTTTTTGACGGCCATAACAAGTTTCACTGCCAGTGTGTGCCAATAATTTTTCCTAAATCTCAACGCCCACTGATCAGCATTGGTTTGCCGCAAAAAAACAACAACGCGGCGAGAGTGGGGCACGGAAGGTCAGTATTTACGGGCTGGATCAATAGGGCCTGACAACAGAAACCGGCGCTGCCGGACCCGATGTGGTCCGACAGCGCTGTGTTCGGGATACGCCTTACTGCGGCGCTGTTGCCAGTTCTTCCGGTTGCGGTTCGGCCAGGGTTTCAAACTGCTCGATCTCGACTTCGCCTTCGGGGAAGATGGCTTTGACCTGGAGCCTTCCGCCCATGGCCTCAATGTAGCTCCTGAGAGTCGAGACGTACATATCGGTGCGCTTCTCCAGGCGCGAGACGGCACCCTGATTGACCTCCAGAACGTTGGCAAGATTGACCTGGGTCAGATTGCGGGCTTCGCGGAGTTGATAGAGCCTCATCACGATCACGGCTTCCTCGACGCTCCGGCGAATCCGCTCCTCCACTTCCGGCGAATGAGTTCTGCGAATATCTCTCCATTTTGTGGCCATGATCTCGCTCTCTTACTGCTTTATACCTCGTAGGTAATATACCGTCAAGGGTATATTTATGCCTGATTCGAGTATTCCGGGGCAATAAATGCGCCGAAATGGGACGGATGGGAGATTTCCACAGATGCGCTATTCACATAAACCACAAAATTGTGTATTCTGTGATTGATGGATGGCCGTGGGGAAGTAGAGCCGCACTGAGGCTGAGAAGAACCTGTCCGGCTTTGAATGAAACAGGCTTCGGCTTCCCCCGCAGGCNNTTTGCCATGGCGGCAGCCGACATTCACCACCGCACGCCGGAGTTTCGCGCGCTGTTCAGTAAGGTTCTGGCGCAGTTGAAGGTTTTTATCGGCACCCAGAACGACGTGCTGCTGCTGTCGTGCTCCGGCACGGGCGCGATGGAGGCTTCGGTCTCGAATCTGACCTCTCCGGGCGACCGGGTGCTGGTGCTGACGGCGGGCAAGTTTGGCGAGCGCTGGGTGGATTTGGCCAAGGCCTTTGGCTGCGTGGTCGATGTGATCCAGAAGCCCTACGGGGAAACCTTCGATTTGGCCGAGGTGAAGGCGGCGCTGAAGCCGGAGCACAAGGCCATTTATATGCAGGCCTCGGAGACTTCGACCGGGGCGAGCCACAATGTGGAAGCGGTGGCCGCGCTGGTCAAAGGCACGGACACGCTGCTGATTGTGGACGGCATCACCGGCCTGGGCACGCAGACCTTCGACGTGGACGGCTGGGGCGTGGACATTCTGATCGGCGGCTCGCAGAAGGCTGTCATGATTCCTCCCGGACTCGCATACCTCAGCGTCAGTGAAAAGGCGTGGAAGGCGATGGAGACGGCCAAGAGCCCGCGCTATTACTTTGACCTGCGCAAGGAGCGCAAGAATCAGGTCAAGGGCGAGACTGCCTATACGCCTGCGGTGGCGCTGGTTGCCGCACTGGGCGCGGCACTGGATTACATTGCCGGGCAGGCGGGGGGCGACCTGGAAAAGGGCCGCATCGCGCTTATCGACAATGCGCAAGTGAATGCGGCGGCGACGCGGGCGGGCTTGGTGGCTCTCGGGTTCACGCTCTTTGCGCCGGCGTCTCCATCGGCCGCAGCTACGGCGGTTGCCGTGCCGGAGGGGATGGATTCGGGCGTCGTGGTGAAGGCGTTGAAGGCGAAGTTCAGCCTAGTGACCGCCAACGGACAAGGCACGATGCAGGGCAAGATCTTCCGCGTGGCGCATCTGGGCTTCTTCGACTTCCTGGACACGGTGGCGTTCATGGGCGCAATGGAGCACATTGCCAAGGACGTGCTGGGTCTGCCGGTGGTCTTCGGGCAGGGCGTGGCGGCGGCGCAGGAAGTGTTTGCGAAGGCAGCTTCTAGCCACTAGCTTCTAGCTGCTAGCTTGTTATCCGCAGGTTGAGGTTCGTGGTTTCCCACCCTTGACGCAAAGAACGCGTCAAGGATTGGGCACGGAGTCGAATGGATGAGGTCGGGCTTTTAGCTAGGGGCTAGAAGCTAGCAGCTAGGAGCTGGTTTTCATGTCTGAATTAACTTTTGGGGAGAAGCTGCTGATCGCGCGCAAGCAGCTTGACCTCTTTCAATACGAGATGGCCGAGCGGCTGGGGGTTCATGCCAACTCGCTGACCAAGTACGAGCGCGATGAGGGCAAGCCGCACGCCGCTGTGGTGCGGATCTTCGAGATGCTGTGCGAGAAGGAAGGCATCCGCTTTGACGAATACGAAGCAGGGCAAAAGGACAAAGGAGAGAGAATGAAGATCGTTCTGGCAGAGAAGGTTTCTCCGGCGACGCTGGCCGTTTTTGCGGCCGAGCCGGGGTGGGAAGTACTGACGCACGACCAACTGCCGGAGGGTTTGCCGGCTGCCCTGGCCGACGCCGATGCGCTGGTGGTGCGCTCCGCGGTGCAGGCTGACGATGCGCTGATGGCCTTTGCGCCCAAGCTGCGGGTGATTGGCCGGGCGGGGGTGGGCGTGGACAACATCGACGCAGCCGCGGCCACGCGGCGAGGCATTGTGGTGATGAACACGCCGGGCGCGAATGCGGTAGCGGTGGCCGAGCTGACCATCGCTCTGATGCTTGCCTTGGCGCGCAAACTGCCCATGGCCAACGCAACGATGCACGCCGGCAAGTGGGAGAAGAAGAGCTTGCAGGGAATGGAGCTGCGCGGCAAGACGCTGGGCATTCTTGGGCTGGGACGCATCGGCCTGGAAGTCGCGAAGCGGGCCAAGGGCTTTGGGCTGGAGATTATCGGCAGCGATCCGTTTGTCTCGGTCGCGGTGGCGAGAGAGAACGGCATTCGGCTGGTGACGCTGGACGAGCTGCTGGCCGGTTCGGATTACCTGACGCTGCATGTGGGACTGACGCCGCAGACGACCGGGGTGATCAACGCCAAAACGCTGGCGACGATGAAGAAGGGTGTGCGCATCATCAACTGCGCGCGGGGCGAGCTGATCGACGACGCGGCGCTGGTGGAGGCTCTCAAGAGCGGCCAGGTGGCCGGCGCGGCGCTGGACGTCTTTGCGGTCGAGCCGCCCAAGGAGTCGCCCTATGCGGCGCTGGACAATGTGATTCTGACGCCGCACATCGCCGGCTCGACGGGCGAGGCGCAGGAGGCAGTGGGGATTCAGATTGCGCGGCAGGTGCGCGATTATCTCAAGCTGGGCGTGGTGCAGAACGCGGTGAATCTACCGTCGCTGAGCCATGAAGAATATGTGGTGCTGGCGCCGTACATTGATCTGGCCGGACGGCTGGGTTCGTTCCTGGCGCAGGCGGGCAAGCACGGCATCGAGGCGATTGATCTGGTCTACGGCGGGACGCTGGCCGACGCCAAAATCGACTTGGTGCGCAACGCGGCCATTGAGGGACTGCTGGCCGGCTCGGAGAATGTGAACCGCATCAACGCGGCGTCGGTGGCCGGGGAGCGCGGCATTCGCATTCACGAGGTGAAAGAGGAGAGCCATCGCGGCGGGGCGACGACCGTGCTGACGATCAAGCTGCACACGGCCAAGGGCGAGAGCAGCGCCACCGGTACGGTGATCCGCGGCGAGCAACCGAGGCTGCTGGAGTTCGACGGCATCGACATTGAGACGCCGCTCGAAGGCAACCTGCTGGTCTGCCGTAACCTGGATGTGCCGGGCGTGATCGGCAAGATCGGCACGATCCTGGGCGAGCACGGAGTGAATATCGCCAACTTTGCTCTGGGCCGCGAGCGGGCTGGAGCGAAGCCAGTGAAGGCGCTGGCCCTGGTCCAGGTGGATGCGCCAGTCTCCGACAAGGTGCTGGAGGCGCTGGGGACGATCGAGGCGCTGCTGGAAGCCCGGCTGGTGCAGTTGCCGGAGGCGGGGGCATAGCTGACTGTTTGAAGCAGTTCACATCAAACAAAATGAAAAACCACCGCCAATCAGCGGTGGTTTTTCATTGAGCGGGTGCAGAAGATTTATGCCCTGCTCAGGTAGGCGCCCTCGCTGGTGTCGACGCGGATCTTNNGCGGTGGCCGACTTGAGGCCCGGCTCGGTCTCGACGACGGTCAGCTCGACCGAGGCGGGCAGGTCGACGCCCACGGCCGTGCCGTCATGGTAGCTGACCTTGATTTGCAGGTTGGGCGTCAGGTACTCGATGGCGTCGCCCAGCGTGGAGCCTTTGAGGACGGTCTGCTCGTAGTCGACCGGATTCATGAAGTAGTAGTCGTCGCCGTCGTTGTATAGGAACTCCATGGAGATCTCGTCCACGACGACCTTATCGATGGCGTCGGCGGAGCGGAAGCGCTCCTCGAACATGGCTCCGGTGCGGATGTTGCGCAGCTTGGCCTGGATGAAGGCGCGCAGGTTGCCGGGGGTGCGGTGCTCGACCTTGAAGACCAGATGCAGTTGGTCCTTGTGTTTTATGATCATGCCCGGACGCATCTGTGTGGCGGGAATCGACATCTAAGTTGAAGCTCCTTGCTCTATTTGCGGTCGCTCCGCAGGAAAGTTTGGCCTTGGCCTTTCTTTTATTGTAACTTATGGGCGGATAGGTGCGGATTGGCGTTAATAATGCAAGCTTCGGTAAGCCGGTGAACCGAGCTGAACACACGGATTTGCCTCCTAAAACGTCGCAATTTCCCTCAGGGGCGGTACAATTCAAGCGAATTGAC
>PLPA01000303.1:0-124 GCA_003159355.1 Acidobacteriaceae bacterium
CGCCGCCGGTGAAAATCAGGCTATAGAGGGCAATGACGATGGCCGCGCGCTTGAGGTTTTTGAGCTTGGGATGCTCGATCTCGCGGTTGACCTGGGCCAAGGTTTCCTCGCCGCTCATGGCCAG
>PLPA01000303.1:161-19668 GCA_003159355.1 Acidobacteriaceae bacterium
GCCTTGTCGCTGGACTCCTCGATGCCCTTGATGTTCTGCCACCAGTAATAGATCGTCACCGCCGCGGCGAAGACCGCCGCAGTGTGATTCATATCGAACTGGAAGGGGTGATGATGCGCGTCCAGCATCGCCGGAGGGAGCCAGTGGCTGGTGTTGGCCACATTGATCAGCTCGTTCATCAAGCCTGTAATGTATTGTCCGGCGGAAACGCCCGAGATCGGCCCGGTAAGAATGTAATCGAACATCAGGGCCGAGACGCTGACTTTGGCGAAGCCGCCGCCCAAAGCCTCCTTCACCACGCGGTAGACGCCGCCGCGGGTGAACATCGAACAGCTTTCGACGTAGACCGCGCGCACCGCGAAGCTGAACAGCATGATGCCGAGGATGAACCACGGCGCTGCCTCGCCCACCATCTGTTCCGCGATGCCGCCGGCATAGAAGGCCGATGAGCCTAAATCGCAGAGAACAATGGCAGCCGCGCGCCAAAAGGAGATGAACGTGAGCATCACCGACGATGCCACGATCAGCCGCACGCGGTTTGACATTGGAGCTACGGTCGTTCGGGTAGATGCCATCGTGAGTGTGCCGACGCGACGGCCGGCTTTCCAGGATTGAAGGGGCAAAAAATCACGAGACGCCCTGCGATAAGTTTATTTCCAATTCACGCCATAGTCAATGAAAAAGCAGGCGGCAGAGGTTGGGTCGTCAGGCGCGCGATTCGGGCGGCTCGTCCTTGCCGAAGAGTTCCTTGCCGTCCTCGATGAAGCTGATGAGAACGACCACGGCCGACCCCACAAGGCCGACAAAAAACATCACTTCCAGAACCCGCATGGCAAAGATTGCTACTTGCATACTCAGATTGTAGCCTGTTTTTCGCCGGTTCACGGGATTTTCATTGGGAGCAGCTTGACTTGCGTTTGCAGGTTAGGCCTGGAATGAACCCGCTAACTTGCTAACTCGCTATCGCCGCGAAGCGGTGGCTAACCAGCTAAATGGTTAACCAGTCCTCACGTGTATTGGCGAAAGGATGGAGAGGGCCCAGATCTCAACCAGCTTTGTTCATTAAGAGTAAACCCGCACTGGGATTCGCTCCAGTCGCTCGATGCGATAGACTTTGCGCAGGATGCAGAACGTAATCAGCAAGTTGGGAGCCTGGAAGTTGTGGGCCGCGGCCGGCCTCTCCGCCGGCTTGCTCGAACTGCTGTTTCCGCTGGCCGGGCCGTTGCCGATCTGGCGATCGATCTTCGCATGGTTTGCCCTGGTTCCGCTGCTCTGGGCCCTGCTTTCACCGGCCTGTGTGGAGCAGCCGCGTCCCTTGCGCCGCGGCTTCCTGCTCGGCTATCTCTGCGGAGTGCTCTGGTTCGGCGGCAACTGCTACTGGGTCCGCGACACGATGAAGCAGTATGGCGATATGCCGCTGGGCGCGCCGACGCTGCTGCTGCTGGCCTTCAGCCTCTATCTGGGGCTTTACTTTGGCTTCTTCGGTCTGGCTCTCGTTCTGGTGCGCCGGGCCACGGGCAGCACGCGCCTCGCGCTCATCGCCGCGCCCTTCCTGTGGGTCGCCATGGAGCTGGCCGCCGCGCGCATCACCAGCTTCCCTTGGGATCAACTCGGCTACTCGCAAGTGGACAATGCACTGCTGATGCAGCTTGCACCCTGGACCGGCGTTTACGGGATCAGCTTTGTGCTGGTGGTAGCGAATGCGCTGCTGACGGGTGGCCTGCCGCTCAACCGAGCTTCACAGGCTATGAATAAACGCGTTGTTTTGAAAGGGCACGACTTCAGTCGTGCCGCAAGTGATTCAGAATCAAAGCGGGCTTTAGCCCCTGAGGGATGCTTTTCGCCAGGTTTGTCCGAAAGCTCGAGTTTTTCCGTAGCCGCTTCGGGCGGGTGGTTCTGGGGGATTGCTGGAACAGTTCTGCTAGCCGCCGGAATGGCGGGCAATCTCATCTCGCCGTCCGCACCCGCGCCCACAGCCACCGCCGTCCTGATCCAGCCCAACCTAAACGTCTCCGGCGACAACCGCTGGCTGCGCCCCGGCGAATGGGAGAGCCATATAGCCGACTTCCAGCGGCTGGCGAATGAGCAGTGCAAGACCTACATCGCCGGAATCCCCCAGACCGGCGCGCCCGCGGGTGAGATCGTCTGCCCGCCAAACCCCACGCATCCTGATCTGATCGCATGGCCGGAGTCACCCGCGCCCTTTATCGATGATGATCCGCGCTTCCAGCAGGCGCTTGTCTCCATCGCCCGCCAGGAGCAGACGCCGTTGGTTGTGGGCGCTATCGGAGTCTCCCTCGCCGAGCCGGAGCAGGGAGTTGCGCCGGGCGGCTACCGCATCTACAACTCCGCGCTGATCGTCGGAGCCGACGGCGCGCGTGTGGGCCGCTACGACAAAATCCATCTCGTCCCCTTCGGCGAGTACATTCCCTTCCGGCGGCTTCTCTTCTTTGCCCACGCGCTCACCGGCAACGTCGGCGAGACCGATCGCGGAACGGAGCGCAAGGTCTTCCGCCTGAATGGCCACCGCTACGGAGTCTTTCTCTGTTACGAGTCGGTCTTTGCCGACGAGGTGCGCCAGTTCGCGCAACTGGGCGCCGAGGTGCTGGTCAACCTCAGCGACGACGGCTGGTACGGCGACACCAGCGCACCCTGGCAGCACTTGAACATGGCGCGCATGAGGGCCATAGAAAACCGCCGCTGGCTGCTGCGCGGCACCAACAACGGCGTCACAGCGGTCATCGACCCTTATGGCCGCGTCCGCCAGAGCATTCCCCGCCACCAGGCCGACGCTCTGCCCGCCGGCTACGGTTTCCGCGACGATATAACCTTCTACACTGCCCACGGCGACGTTTTTGCGTATCTCTGTGCCATACTTGGTTTAGGGATGGTTGGCTGGTCGGGGAGAAAATTCCTGCGCCAGTGGATCGCCGCCTCATAGTTCAAAACCAAGTCAGGTCTTAAGAGCCAAGCCATGTCGTTGAACGATCTCNNACCTGCGGGAGTATCTTTGACCCGGCTCGCATCCGCCGGGAACTCGCCGAAATAGAAAACAAACTGGCCGATCCTTCGCTCTGGTCCAATCCCAACGCGACTAAACCTTTAATGCGCGAGAAAAAGCGCCTGGAGGTGATGGTCGCCGACGATGAGGAGCTGTTGCGCCGCACCGGCGAGATCGAAACCTACATCGAGCTGGCCCGCGAGGGCGAAGACGTGCTCGGCGAGATCGAGAGCGAGATCAAGGCGCTGGCTGCATTCAACGAAGACCTCGAAGCCCGGACGATGCTCAACGGCGAGGCAGACGCGATGAACGCCATCGTCACCGTACACCCCGGCGCAGGCGGCACAGAGAGCCAGGATTGGGCCGAGATGCTGCTGCGCATGTACCTGCGCTGGGCTGAGCAGCAGGGCTTCAAAACCGAGATGAACGACTATCAGGACGGCGAAGAGGCGGGCATCAAATCCGCCACCTTCACGATCATTGGCGAGTACGCCTTCGGCCAACTGGCCGGCGAGAGCGGCGTCCATCGCCTCGTCCGCATCTCGCCCTTCGACCAGGCCAAGCGGCGGCACACTTCATTTGCCTCGGTCTATGTTTCGCCGGAGATCGACGAAACCATCCATGTGGACGTGAAGGTGGAAGACCTGCGCATCGACACCTACCGCAGCGGCGGCAAGGGCGGCCAGCACGTGAATACCACGGATTCAGCCGTGCGCATGACCCACCTGCCCACGGGCATCGTGGTCTGTTGCCAGAACGAGCGCAGTCAGCACAAGAACCGCGACAAGGCGATGAAGATTCTGCGCTCTCGGCTCTATGAATACGAACTCGACAAGAAGCGCGCCGTCACCAAGAAGCTGGAAGACTCGAAGCTCGAAATCAACTTCGGCTCGCAGATCCGCTCTTACGTTTTGCAGCCCTATCGCATGGCCAAGGATCATCGCACCAAGGTCGAGGTAGGCGACGTGGACAAGGTGCTGGACGGCTACCTGGAGCCCTTCCTGCGCGGCTATCTGCTGGCCAAGCGCCGCGGCACCGCCGTTACGCCCGACGCCGGCGACGATCTGGACGTGTAGAAGCAGGGAATAGCCACCCCAGTGAGCAACGACCGCTCACCGGGGACCCCGGCAGGGAATAGGGAATAGAAAACCGATCTCCAGAACGTGAGGGCGCTCTGGCTGCCTTTCAAGTTCTGTACATATGTGATATATACAAACTATGAAGGCAAGCGATCCGCTTGGCGAATGCATCGGATTCGATTGGGACGAGTGGAACTCTGCCAAAAACTGGGAGCGCCATCGGGTAACGCCAGAGGAGGCAGAAGATGTCTTCTTTCACGATCCTTTGGTGGTGCGCAGCGACTCAGGGCATTCGTCGAGCGAGAAGCGTTTTCGAGCCTTGGGCTGCACATCGCGCGGACGACTGCTCTTTGTTGCATATACGGTCAGGCGCAAGTTGATTCGGGTCATCTCGGCCCGTGATATGAATCGCCGAGAAGTTGAGGAGTACAGACGGCATGAAGAAGGTTCCTGAATTCAAGAACGAGGCCGAAGAGTTCGAATTCTGGTCCACGGCCGACTCGACCGAATACGTCGATTGGTCGCAGGCCAGGCGGGTGAAGTTTGTCAATCTCAAGCCCACCCTGCGCACCATCTCTGTGCGGCTGCCCGTGGCCATGGTCGAGGACTTGAAGGTTATGGCCAACCAGCGCGATGTCCCTTACCAGTCGCTTCTCAAAGTGTTCTTGGCCGAACGCCTGGAGCGGGAGAAAGTTCGCCGGCGAGCGGGATAAATGGGTGCGGCTGTCAGAAGTTCATTGGCGGAATGAGCGGAGTTTATTTCGGTTCAAGAGGCTGATCAAAATCATGCGACTTTTACGCTTCTTCTTCGCGCTTTTTCTTCTGCTTGCCGCCGACCTGCCCGCGCGGGCGGCGTCGAGTTCCTTCAATAATGATCAACTGCGCGTTGAACTAATTAACGACGAGTTTGCTGTCTATGCGCCGGACGAGATTCTAGCAGGTCTTCATTTCAAGCTGGAGCCTGGCTGGCATATTTACTGGAAGAATCCTGGGGATGCGGGTGAACCACCACGGATCGATTGGACACTACCGAAAGGTGTGAAGGCAGGCCTAATACAATTTCCGGCGCCGAAACGTCTGCCGCTTGGACCGTTGATGGATTTCGGCTACGAAGATGAAGTTCTTTTTCCGGTAACATTGTATGTTGATTCGACGTTAAAACCTGGTTCCGTTGTTCATCTTGCAGCGAAAGTAAGCTGGCTTGTCTGCCGAGGATCTTGTATTCCGGGAAAAGCAGATTTGGAACTGAATGTTCCAGTAGTGGGATCTAAACCGGCAGGAAATGGAGTTGTAACTCCTGTTCTCACGCGGTTTTGGGCACAAGTTCCCAAGCCGCTGCCGATAAAGGATAAGACTTCCTTTCAACCCACGCCCACTGGCTTCCGCCTCACCGTCGAAACCGGCCAGCGAGAACTTTCAGCAACTTTTTTCCCGGAAGATCAAGACATAATCGACAATCCGGCCCCGCAAAAGCTCACACCCACCGCGAATGGGTTAATTCTTGACCTCAAAAAAGACGCTAGTCTCATCCAAAATCCCGCTCAGCTGAAAGGGGTTCTGGAGCTTTCCGGCGGGCGGAATTATGAGATTGTCGCGCTGCCGCCGGGGGTGACAGCTGCGCCTGTGGAACAAGGGACAGCGGGGGGCACACTCTCCGAAGAGCAAGCCTCAGGGGCTCAAGGCCTGGCCTACCAGCCCATACCCTTCAACGGAGCAGGCCACTCCTCGGCGAGTCCAGGATCGGCTGTTTTTGGGGCGAGGCTCATCAGAGTAACCGGCCTCGCTTTCCTCGGCGGCCTGTTGCTGAACCTCATGCCCTGCGTTTTTCCGGTGCTGTTTCTGAAAGGTTTGGCGCTGGTTCACTCCGGCCATAGGGAGCTGCACCAGCTGCGCACGCATGGGCTGGTCTATGCCGCCGGTATTTTGGTCTCCTTCTGGGCGCTGGTCGGCGTGCTGCTGGGGCTGCGCGCGGCGGGAGCCACGCTGGGCTGGGGATTCCAGTTCCAATCGCCGGTCTTTCTGGCGCTGATGGCCGGGCTGCTCTTCTTTCTGGGCCTGTCGCTGGCCGGGCAATTCGAGATCGGCCTGACTCTGACCAGCGCGGGCGGCTCGCTAGCAGCGAAGCAGGGCTACACCGGCAGCTTTTTCACAGGAGTTCTGGCCGTGGTGGTAGCCACGCCCTGCACCGCGCCCTTTATGGGAGCGGCCGTCGGCTACGCTTTAGCCCAATCCCCGGCGGTCACCTTTGCCGTCTTCACGGCGCTCGCTCTGGGCCTCGCTGCGCCTTACGTTGCGCTCACGCTGCAACCGGCCTGGACGCGACTCCTTCCCAAGCCCGGCGCGTGGATGGAAGTGCTGCGCCAGGCCGTCGCCGTGCCTATCTTCGCCACCGTGATCTGGCTGGCCTGGGTGCTCGCCTCAGCATACGGAGCCAGTGTGCTGGCCGCGCTGTTGGCGAGCTTTCTGCTGCTGGCCATTGCCGGATGGTTCCTGGGCCGCTGGCCGGCCAAGCGCTGGGCTGCGGCGGTGGCCGCGTTGATCCTGCTGGGTGTGGTCGTCCTCGCTGTCTTCGGGCAAAGGCTGGTTGGAGACGCGAGAGCATCGATAGGACCCACAGGAAAAACTGGGTTGGATTCCGCTGCTGCTGGCGCATGGGAGCCGTGGTCGCCGCAACTCTTAGTGGCTTATCAGGCCCAGGGCCGCCCGGTCTTCGTGGACTTTACCGCAGCGTGGTGCCTGAGCTGCCAGGTAAACGAGCGCGTAGCTCTGAATCAGCCGCAGGTGAAGCAAGCCTTCCAGGCTGCAAACGTCGCCCTGCTGCGCGCCGACTGGACCCGCCACGACGAGGCCATTACGCAAGCCTTGGCCGCCCTCGGCCGCAGCGGTGTCCCGGCCTACGCGCTCTATGCTCCGGGGCAAAGCCAGCCGCAAATGCTTCCCGAGGTGCTGACGCCGGGGATTGTGACCGATGCAATTGGAAAGTTGCCGAGGGCGACGCGCTGAGCGGGTGAAGTTCGTGGTTTCCCATCCTTGCGGCAAAAAAAGAACGTCGCTAACGCAGAATTTTGAAAGCCACACAAGGATGGCGCACACATCTGCCTGCAAAAACAAATCAGGCAGGCCCGACTCCAGACCTGCCTGACGTTCTTCAAACTCCATGCGGTGAATTCTCTGCTGGGATTTATAGTTCCAGCACATTGTCCTCGATGGCCAGGCGGACGTTGCCGTCGGATTTGGCGAGGCGGCGGACGGCCTCCGGCTTGTCGACTTTGGCCTTGAGCATCACCAGCGCCACGGGAACGCTGCGTCCGGCGCTCTTGATGATCTGCACCGCGGCCTCGTGGTCGATCTTGCAGGCGCACATCAGGATGCGGATGCCGCGCTCGGTCAGCTTGGAGTTCTGCATGTGCACGTTGACCATCAGGTTTTCGTAAACATAGCCCAGGCGGGTCATGGCGCCGGTGGTGATCATGTTCAGGACCATCTTCTGGGCGGAGCCGGCCTTCAAGCGCGTGGAGCCGGAGATGACCTCGGGGCCGACGTCGGCAATGATGGTAATGTCGGCGGCCGCGGCCAGAGGGGTCTCGTGATTGCAGGTGACGGCGGCGGTGTGGGCGCCGCGGGCGCGGGCATAGGCTACAGCGGCCACGACGTAAGGAGTGCGGCCGGAGGCGGAGACGCCCACCACAACATCCTTGCGCGTGGGGCGGCGGCGGGCAATGTCCCGCTGGCCCAGCTCTTCGGAGTCTTCGTTGACTTCGACGGCCGAGGCCAGCGCCTTGGGTCCGCCGGCCATGATGTACTGCACCTGTCCGGGAGCCGTCGAATAAGTAGGCGGGCATTCGGAGGCGTCCAGCGCCGCGATGCGCCCGCTGGAGCCTGCGCCGATGTAGATCAGCCGGCCACCCTCGCGCAGGCTGCGCGCCACCTGGTCGATGACCAGCGCAATCTCCGGAATCGCCTTCTTGAGCGCCGAGGCAACCTTCGCGTCCTCGTGGTTGATGATGCGAGCGATCTCCAGCGCGGATTTGGTGTCAAAGCCTTGAGAGGCTTCGTTCTGGCTCTCGGTTGTCAGTTGTTGAAGCAGGGAGGCCTGGTCTTTCCGGGGTTCGATTCCCAGGGCGCCGGCTGTCTCCTGCATCGTCGAGCTGGTTAGCATCGCGTCAGTCCCCGAGTTTTTATTGTATCTGCAAAGCAGTCAACTCCGAAGAGAATTCGCAACGAATGAAGCTGTTTGGGCAAGCGCAAGTTGCGGATGTCTTACAGCGCCTCCCGGATGGCTTCGTGGAAGGCGGGTCTTACCTGGCGAATCAGTTGGCTCTGGCGGCCGGGCCAGGTGCGATTCGTCAGCAGCACAACGGCAATCCCAGCCTCCAGGTCGATCCACAACGAGCAGCCGCTGAAGCCCAGATGGCCGATGGAATGAGGCGAGATATGCCGGCCGGATGAAGAGTTTTCCGAGGGCGTATCCCAACCCAAAGCCCGCGATGATCCCGGCGGGCCTTGTCTCTGGGCAAATAGCTCGACCGTCGTCGCGTTAAAGAGGCGAGCCTCGCCGGAGTTGGAAGCCGCGGCAAGAATCTCGCGGGCGAAGCGCAGCAGGTCGGGCACATTGGAAAACAGCCCGGCGTGACCGGCCGCGCCTCCCAGCAGCCAGGCGTTTTCATCCTGGACTTCTCCTTGAATCACACGATGGCGGAAGGTGGTGTCCTCCTCGGTGGGCGGAATGAGGTTTCGCGCCTCGGCGGGAGGGCAAAAGCTCGTTGCCGTCAAGCCCAGCGGCTGAAAGGCTTCACGCCGCACCCAGGGAGCAAGGGCTTCGCCGGTCAGCACCTCCAGCGCCTTGCCCAGCAAAATGAAGCCGGGATCGGAATACTCCGCTCGCGCTCCCGGATATGCTTTGAGCGGCAGCTCCAGGCACGCTCTCAAGAGCGCATCGGGCGTGGCGGCAGTGCGGAAGAACTCGACGTAACCCGGCAGCCCGGAGTTGTGCGCCAGCAGATGGCGCAGCGTCACGCGCCGGGCGGGATCATCCGCGGCGCGGTTCGCCACAAAGCCGGGCAGTAGCTCCCTCAAGGGCGTTTCCAGGCGCAGCAGGCCGCGCTGGTGGAGCAGCATCGCCGCGGCGGTTGTGGCGGCCACCTTGGTGATGCTGGCTACGTCGTAGATGGTCTCTGGTGCGACGGCGGAGGAGGTTTGGTCATAGGTGAAGCGGCCCCGCGCGTCCAAAAGCACAACTTCACTGCCAGTCAGCACTCCGAAGGCGCAGCCGGGAAAGGCGCGGGCATTGATGGCCTCCTCCAGCACCCGGCAGGCGGCGGCAAAACGGCCTCGTGGGCTGGCGGGCAGGGCAACGGTTGGAGTGTCTTCGGAATTCATCGCTCATCTGAATCGTATCGCAAATCGGGTGGTTGTGGACCGTCTCAGGCCTGAGGTGGATAAGGCGGCTATGGCGGGTAGGGAGGCTGCGGCTGGCCTTGACCAACTTGACCAAACTGGTGAATCGGTCCACAATCTGAATAGAGGAAGACAGCCATGGCAGCAAATCAGATTCCGCCGTCCGAGCCGGAGGATACGGCAAAGAAGCCTGAACCTTTGCCGTGGGGACAAAATCTGCTGGGAATCACCTGCATTTCGGAGGATTTCTATGAGGATATTCCGCTGGAATTCTTCCTTGGCGATGATGAATCCAACAAATTCTTTTTTCCCGATGAGACTACTGACCAACAGGGCGGGCGGCCCACAGTTTAGCGCCGGATAAGGAGTTAGCAATGGCTAGCACACAAGTGAATTTGTACGAAGCTAAAACGCAACTCTCCAATCTGGTAGAGCGGGTTGCTACCGGCGAGGAGTTCGTGATTGCCAAGGCGGGCAAGCCAAGGGCGCGGTTGGTTGCCCTGGCGGAGGAGCCTAAGCAGCCGCGCGTATCCGGTCAGAATTTGTTGGGGATTACCTATATCGCCGACGACTTTGATGCTCCGCTGCCGGAAGATGTACTCCAGGATTTTGGGCTATAGAGAATGAAACTGCTGCTCGACACGCACGCCTTTCTGTGGTGGGACTCGGATGATCCCAAATTGCCGGAGTCGTTTCACTCGGCCATTGCCTTGCCTCAGAATGAGGTCTTCGTCAGTGCCGTGACGGTTTGGGAGATCGCCATCAAACGCGCTTCGAGAAAGTTGGCTTTTGGGGGAACGGTTGGAAGATCCATAGAGATTCATGGATTCCGGTCCCTTCCCATCACCGTTGAACACGCCGAGTGGGCCGGAGGGCTTCCGCCACTGCATCGCGATCCCTTTGACCGGCTGCTGGTGGCGCAGGCGCACCTTGAGGGGCTGGTTCTTGTCACTGTGGATGAGCAGATTTTGCGCTATCAGGTTCCGCACTTGTAATGCCATGTCCAAGAAAATTTAAGGCCTTAGGTTTCATCGGGGAATGGATCGTCGTTTCCCACCCTTTCCGCAGAAAAAGCGGAAAGGATGGGGCACCCAGCATTTTTGGGCGCGATAGAACTGGCCCTGTTCCTTGATCCCTGCTTTACGTAATGTCCTCTGTATCGTAGATCAGCCCGCCGCGCTTCTTGGGGATGCCGTGGACGGAGCTNNAGCTCTTCGGGTTCGATCACGCGCTCGATCAGGACGACGGCGTGGCATTGGGCGACGTGGTCGAGATTCAGCCCCTCCGGAGTTTTGGCTTTGATGCTCACCTGATCGGTGCCCAGGCTCAACAGGTCGGCGACCCGGGAGCGCATTTCGCCGGAGAGGGGAGCGATCTTGGGCGCGGCCAGAATCAGTGTCGTGTCGATGTTCACGATGCGATAGCCAGCGCGCTGCAGGGTCTCCATGGCCAGGTTGAGAAAGATGGCAGAGTCGGCGTCCTTCCAGCGCGGGTCGCCGGGCGGAAAGAAAGTGCCGATGTCGCCTGCGGCGATGGCGCCCAGCAGCGCGTCGGTGATGGCGTGCAGCAGCACGTCGCCGTCGGAGTGGCCGGCCAGGCCCTCCGGGTGGTCCAGCGCGAGCCCGCCGATGCGCAGCGGCACGCCCGTCTTGAAGACGTGCGAGTCATAGCCAAATCCGATTCGTGTTTCCATGGTTACCGTGCCTGTTCTTCTGAGCTAATCGGCGGCGAGTTCCATTTCATTCAGCCGCCCTCAGCGGGCGCGCTGGCGCAGGTAGAATTCAGCCAACGCCAGATCCCCCGGTTGGGTAATCTTCAAATTCACTGGAGAACCATGCACCACGGCGACCGGATGGCCGGCGCGCTCGACGACCGAGGCTTCGTCGGTGCCGATAAAGCCGTCCGCCGCGGCCTCGGCGAAGGCGCTCTGCAAGAGTCCATAGCGAAAGCCCTGCGGTGTCTGCGCCAGCACAATAAATTCGCGCGGAATGGTGGAGGTAACCAGCGCGCCGTGGGCGGTTCGTTCCACCTGTTTGATGGTGTCCACGGCCGGCATTCCGACGATGGCCGCTCCGAACTCAATGACCGCGTCGATGGTCCGCTCGATGGTGGCCGCGTCGATCAGCGGCCTGACTGCGTCGTGAACCAGAACAATGTCGTCCGGCTCAGCGGGCAGCGCGGCCAGCGCATGGGAGACAGACTCCTGACGGTTGTCGCCGCCTTCGACGACGTGAACGCGCGCGGTGAAGCCATACTCGGCAATTTGGGCTTGGACGCGCTCCATCTCCGGCTGGCGCACGGCCACATAGATCGCCGTCACCCGCTGGACCGCGGCAAAGGCGCGCAGCGAATGGATCAGGATGGGAAGCCCATCGAGGATGAGAAACTGTTTGGGCTGCGGCCCGGCCATCCGGGTTCCCAGCCCCGCCGCGGGAAGAATCACAAATACTTGCATACGGGTTGGAGTATACAACGAAGCGGCCACCTGCGGTGGGGCCAATCCGCTTGCAGGAGAGGAAAAACGTCCCTCAGGGGCTAATGCCGTTGCTGGACGAGTTTACCTTGGACCTCGACCGGAGTTCGCTGGATCACATGTTCTCTCGATCTTGGCTCCGCTGCATGCGTGGCTTTCAACAGTTTCCCTTTATTGTCGAAGGTCATGGTCCACTGCATCGGCCGTGGGATCGCCGACACATCGGTAAACGAAATCACGGCGCCGCCACCGGGGGCCATCACCAGGCTGCCCGTCGGGGCGGTGGGCAGCTTCTTGATTTCGCTCTCTTCCGGCGGCCCGATCTGGGGATGCGCTCCCGCCAGCGCGGCGTAGCAGAGGCCGGTTGCAAGCCACTCCGCGGCGTTGGCCGGGTGCTCTTCAGTCCGGATGTGGTTGAAGGCCGAGATGGTGAGCGCGTTGACGGGCGCGGGCGAGAAGAGCGAATAGCCGCGGCGCAGGATAGGAATGACGCGCACGCGCCCGTCGCCTGTGCGCGGAATCGACGCGGAAAAGACGCTCACGTCGCTGGCGCCGTTGTGGCGCGTGAACTGCAGGAAGAGGTGATTGGGCAGTGCGGAGCAGACAATCTGCTGGTAATTCCATTTGCCTTGGTTGAACTCGAGTCCGTCAACCCCGGCGCGCTCGCCGATCGCGGACTCCCCATCGGCCGCCAGATCGCGATCCTGCGGAGTCATCTGGTCCAGGGAGCGGAACTTGACCGGCGTGGCAGATTCGGACGTATCGCTGCCGAGGGAAAACGGCACGGGGTGCTGAGAAGGCTGGCGCACATGCCTGGGTTGAGGCGTGGAGGAATCCTGATCCTGAGCCGCTGCGGGGGCGCAGAGCAGGGCGATGGCGGCAAGAACCAGGACGGCGGGGAGGATTCTGAATCGTTCCATGCTGCCCTTAGCCTACCACCATTGCATTCAGCAGTCTCTTGGTGGAAAGCAGGGGAAAACACAAAAAGGGCAGCCTGATACAGGCTGCCCTTGATGGCCCAGGAGGAGGGTAGATTGCACCGGAGCTTGCCAGCTCCGGCGACAAATAATCACTCAGTCCAAACAGCCAGACAACGCAGCAGATTAGTGCGCTGCCGTATGGTGCCCGGCTGCCGGTTTGTGCGCCGCGGCGGCAGGCTTCTTCTTCTCCAACTGGATTTCTCCGTCGCGCAGCACGATCTGTGCGGATTGGGCTGCTACAGTGGCCGTGGCTGGAACCTGGGTGAAGGTGTCGTAGGTTCCCACCAGCGCAGTCGCCGGCGGAATCTTGTACTCGAAGCCAACCGCGGGAATTTCCTTGTCTGCCAAGGGCTTCTTCATATTGACGATGAAGTCGGCAATCTTGTTATCCTTGGCATCCTGGGTCACGGCAACCTTGATCACCGATGCGCTGGCTTCGATGACAATTCCCGGGACCGGCGTGACCTGATTCTTCAGCACGGCCCACATCTTGTCGGAATCTTCCTTGACGCCGTTGGCCAGGGCGTACTCCTTGTCGCCCAGATTCAGTGTGGCCAGGTTGGTAGTCTCCACAATCAGCTTGTGGACAATCTCAGCCGGAGTTGGCGCGGCGGAGATCACAAAGGTACCCGGCGGGAAGAGCGTAGCCGCCGCCTGAGTCTTTACCGCATCCAGGCCGTCAAGATTGCCGTGGTACTTCTGGTAGTAGTAGTTCATCTTTTTTTCGATCTGGGCCTTGATCGGGGTGGCGTAGTTCCAAGCGCGCGCGTAGAACCAGACCGCCTGCACCAGGTGATCCGGGCTATCCGACTTGGTGTAGGCTTCCGCCAGTTGCAGCGTATCCCACAGTCCCTGCGAAGGCCAGGTGGTGGTCTGCTCGGGCGCATAGAGCATCAGTTCGGTGCGATATTCGGAGATCCCGCCCTTGATGTCCTTCTTGGAGGTAATGTCGTCCAAAGCGATCGCCGAGTGAAAGACCGGATAGGTTCCACTGATCAGCTTCTTCCAGTCAGCGTCGGATGTAGCGGCAGGCTTGACAGCCGCTAGACCCTTCCCAGAGAGCGTCGCAGCATCGTCGCAGGTCTGCGCATCCTGGGTCTTGGCGCACTGGCTCTTCTTGATGAGGACCGACATGAAAATGGCCTTCATGTTGCTGGGGTCCACCTGAAGCAAGCGGCTGGCCGCGCTGAGCGTCTTGTCCGCATCTTGCAGACCCTGATAGGTATCGATCAGCGAATCGAGCACAGAGTTCTTGACGACGCTCTGCGGGTAAGCCGTCAAAAAGCTCTCCAAAGCCATGGCCTTGGTTTTTGGATCGGCCTGCGATGTGGCCATTTGATAGGTGTTGAACTCTGCCGGATCCTTGATGACGATGGAATCCTGGGCACGAAGCATGGGCGCGGAAACGAGGCTGACGCTCGCCAATGCTAACACAGACGCGAAGACTAACTTCTTCATTTAGTACTCCTGGGAACTGCGAAATGGAGATCAATGTTCAAGCACTCGCTCATGGAATGCGCAACCGTTCCTTGGGGCGGTCGAGCACCGGGGCACCGATTCAACGATACCACGGCTTTCAATGCGGTGTTGGATGGATTATATAGAAACCTACGCCACTTGTGACAAGCGGAGTTGCAAAAAAAACAGGGAAAAGGGAAGAGGGAACAGGGAACAGGGAGCTTTTATAGCCCGATCGGAGCCCGTCGAGGGCTGGAAACAGCTTTTTGCTCCCTCTTTCCCTTGTCCCCCGGATTGGCCGCTCTTTCGTGCGCATACAGGATTAGACACCTGCGCCGGGAAAAGAGTTCCCATAATTATTGCAGCAGCCTCACCAGTTCAGCCTGTTCGGCCAGGAAGGCGTCGTGGCCGTGGGCGCTGGTCATCTCCCGGTAATCGGCCTGAACGCCGGCGGCGCGAATGGTATAGGCAAAGTCGCGCACGGCCTGGGGCGGAAAGAGCCAGTCGGAGCTGATGCCAATAAAGCTGAGGCGGCCGCGAATCCCGCCAAAGGCCTCGGCTGCCGAGGTGCATCCCCGCTGCGGATCCCAGATGTCCATGGTGCGCAGAATGGCCAGATAGGAGTTGGCGTCGAACCGGTCGATGAACCGCTCCCCCTGGTGGTCGAGGTAGCCGGCGATGTCGAAGCGTCCGCCAATGAGGCCGAGGCCGCCCTCCTTGCCGTCTGCGTCCCACGGGTCCTCCCCGTTGCGGTTCGGCTTGCGGCCAAAACGCTCGTCGAACAGTTCCGCCGATTTGTAGCTGAGCATGGCAATCTGGCGCGCAAAGGCCAGCCCATGGCGCGGAGGGCGCTGCGGCCGATAGCGGCCACCCTTCCACTCCGGGTCGCGAAGGATGGCCTGACGCTGCAAGTGGTTGAGCGCCAGCCCCATCGCCGAAAGCGGCGTCACGCCGATGATGAGCGCGCGCTGCACGCGCAGGGGGTCGTAGATGGCCCAATCCAGCGCCTGCATGCCGCCGATGGAACCGCCCAGAACCAGCCGCAGCCGGCGGATACCCAGCGAATCCAGCAGCTTGGCCTGCGCCCGTACATTGTCGCGGATAGAAACCAGCGGAAAGTCAGGGCCGTAGATGCTGCCTGTCTCCGGGTTCACAGAGCCGGGGCCTGTGGAGCCGTAACAGGAGCCCAGCATATTGATGCAGATCACAAAGTCGTGATCCAGCGAGAGCACCGCGCCGGGGGCGAAGATCTCCGGCCACCAGGAGCCCACCAGCGCCGAGCCGGTCAGCGCATGGCAGACCAGCACGGCGTTGTCCTTGGTCGCGTTCAGCCGGCCATAAACCGCATAATGCAGCGTAACGCCGGCCAGCGCGCGACCGCACTCCAGCAACAATGGCTCGTCCAGCACAAAGTCGCCTTCGTAGGTAGGCGCAAGAAAGGGCTTCGCGGGCGGCGAGCTTCCCGTCCCGGCTCGGGTTTCACTCATGATTCCTATTGTGCTACACGCACCGTCCTTCGCGCTCTTCATGCCGCGCTCTCTCCGTTGGCGGCCTGTATCGCCTGGTCCAGATCGGCGATCAGATCGCGGATATCCTCGATGCCCACGCTCAGCCGCACCAGCTCCGGAGTTACGCCGGTATCAGCCTGCTCGGCGGCCGAAAGTTGCGCGTGCGTCGTCGAGGCGGGATGAATCACCAGCGACTTGGCGTCGCCGATGTTGGCCAGCAGCGAAAACAGCTTCAGCGAGTTGATCAGCGTCTTGCCCGCCTCGTAGCCGCCCTTCACGCCGAAGGTCAGCAGCCCGCCCTTGCCCTCCGGCAGGTACTTCTTCGCCCGCTCAAAATACTGGCTGGATTCCAGGCCGGGATAGTTGACCCACGCAACGCCGGGATGCTTTTCCAGGTGCTTGGCCACGGCCAGCGCGTTCTCGGAGTGGCGCTGTAGCCGCAGGTGAAGGGTTTCGATCCCTTGCAGCAAAAGAAACGCATTGAAGGGCGAGAGCGCCGCGCCGGTGTCGCGCAGCCCCTGCACGCGCGCCTTGAGGATGAAGGCTAGCGGACCGAAGGCCTCGGTGTAAACCAGGCCGTGGTACGACGGGTCCGGCGTGGTGAAGTCCTTGAAGCGCCCGGAAGCGGCCCAGTCGAATTTGCCCGCATCCACGATCACGCCGCCGATTGAGGTGCCGTGCCCGCCCAGGAACTTGGTCGCCGAGTTGAGCACAATGTCCGCGCCCCACTCGATGGGCCGCACCAGAGCCGGCGAGGCCGACGTGTTGTCGATCACCAGCGGCAGCTTATGCTCGTGGGCGATGGCGGCTAGCTTCTCAATGTCCACCACGTCCAGCTTGGGGTTGCCCAGCGTCTCGGTATAGATGGCCCGCGTCTTGTTGTTAATCAGCGCGCGCAGGCCGTCGAAGTCGTCCGCGTCCACGAACTTGACCGTAATGCCCAGCCGGGGCAGCGTGTAGTGGAAGAGGTTGTACGTGCCGCCGTAGAGCGAGGTCGTGGAAATGATCTCTTCCCCGGCCGAGGCCAGCGTCGTGGCCGTCAGCGTCTCCGCCGCTTGCCCCGAGGCCACGGCCAGCCCCGCCACGCCGCCTTCCAGCGCCGCCACGCGCTTCTCCAGCACGTCGGTGGTGGGGTTCATGATGCGTGTGTAGATGTTTCCGAACTCCTTCAGCGCAAAGAGCCGCCCGGCATGGTCCGCGTCCTGAAAGGCGTAGGAGGTGGTCTGGTAGATGGGTACGGCGCGCGAGCCGGTGGTGGGGTCAGGGGTTTGACCGGCATGAACGGCAAGGGTGGCAAGATGCTGCTTCGCTTCGGACATTTTTTCTCCTTCTGATGTTATTCAATCATTCCGCGACTACTGGGTGCCCCATCCATCGCGTTCTGTGCGATGGGTGGGATACGATGAACTCCACAAACAAAACGGCCCGCATCCTCATCGGACCGGGCCGCCAGCTTCAGGATCGGTTGCGCTCAGCGCATTTGCCTCTCAAAAGCCACACGGACGGGTCCGCACGCCATGTGTATACACATACACAGGTCCATGACCGCAATTCCGTGATTCCTTGAGTTCAACATGAAAATAGTATCCACGGGAGGCTGGGTGAATGTCAAATAAAATCAAAGCCCTGTAACCTGCGCGTTACTCATCCGCTTTCCAAACAAACGCCCCCGGCTGCGGCAGGCCGATGTGCGCCAGTATGCGAAAGACAAACTGCCGCGCCATTTCGGTGGAGTCGATGGGGTGGTTATAGAAGGCCGGAATGCAGGGGAAGATCACCGCGCCGGCATCGGCGGCCAGCGTCATATTGCGCAGATGGATGCGATTGAAGGGCGTCTCGCGCACGCAGAGGATGAGCGGACGGCGCTCCTTCAGTGTCACGTCGGCGGCACGAGCAATCAGAGAGTTGGCCAGCCCGTGGGCGATGGCCGCGAGAGTCCCCATTGAGCAGGGAAGTATGATCATGCCATTTGACGGATAGCTGCCGCTGGCGATGGCAGCGCCAATATCGGCGTCGGAGTGCTGCACTGTCTTCATGGGTGGTGCGCCAAGCAGTTTTTCCAGCAGATCGTTGCGCCCGCTGAGTCCCAGCTCCTCGGCCAGCACGCGCAGCGAGTTCTCCGAAGCCACAAAGTGGACACGGGCCACGCGCTCATCAGACTCAAGAGCGCGCAGCATCTCGCGGCCAAAGACCGCGCCCGATGCGCCGGTAAGTGCTACGGTGAGGTTCATGGATGAACACTGTCCCTACGGGACTCCCCGTATATTATTGCGTTTTCCTCACCCCACGATGAAGCGTGGGGCTAACAACATCTGCGCCTACGGCGCGGATTCCTGGACCTGCTGTATCCTACTCCCCCAGCACTCGCTTGAAAATCGCGTCCACATTGCCCAACTGGCGCGTGTAGTCGAAGGTGCGGGCGAGCTTCTCTGGAGTTAGCAGCGCGGTGATCGCCGCATCCTTCGCCACCTCATCGCGGAAGATCAGGTCTTCCTTCCATGAGCGCATCGCGTGCGACTGTACCAGCCGGTACGCGTCTTCGCGCATCATTCCGGCTTCGGAGAGATCGAGCAGCAACTGGCCGCTGAAAATCAGCCCGCCGGTGCTTTCGAGGGTCTTCTTCATGCGGTCGGGATAGACCAGCAGGCGGTCGATCAGGTCGGTCGTCTTGGCCAGCAGATAATCCACCAGAATCGTCGAGTCAGGGAAGATGATGCGCTCGACCGATGAGTGCGAGATGTCCCGCTCGTGCCAGAGCGGAATGTTCTCGAAGGCCGCCTGCGCATTGCCGCGAAGCACGCGCGCCAGGCCGCAGATTTGCTCGCTGGTGATGGGATTCTTTTTGTGAGGCATCGCCGAGGAGCCCTTCTGCTTTTCGCTGAAAAACTCCTGCGCCTCGCGCACCTCGGTGCGTTGCAGGTGGCGCACCTCCAGGGCGATTTTGTCGAGGGTACTGGCGAGGATGGCCAGCGTGGAGATGTAGGCCGCGTGCCGGTCGCGCTGGATGACCTGCGTGGCTACCGGCGCGGGCTTGAGGCCGAGGCGCGCGCAGATTTTTTCTTCATGCTCCGGCTTGAGGTGGCCAAAAGTGCCCACCGCGCCGCTGAGCTTGCCGACGCGCATCTCCTCGGCGGCCGCGTCAAAGCGGGCCAGATTGCGCTCCATCTCGGCGTACCAGTTGAGCAGCTTGAGGCCGAAGGTGGTCGGCTCGGCGTGAATGCCGTGGGTGCGGCCGATGGTGGGCGTGTGCTTGAACTCGACGGCGCGGCGCTTGAGCACGACGAGCATGCCCATCAGCCCGGCGCGGAGCAGCGCCGAGGCCTCGGCAACCTGAAGCGCCTGCGCGGTGTCCACAATATCGTTGGAGGTCAGCCCATAGTGCAGCCAGCGGGACTCGGCGTCGAGCCCCTGGTCTTTGAGCGTTTCGGCAACCGCGGTGGTGAAGGCGATCACATCGTGCTTGACCTCGGCCTCAATCTCCTGGATGCGCGCGACGGAGAAGCTTGCCTTGGTGGCAATCGCCTCTGCCGCAGCGGCGGGGATCACGCCGTCCTCGGCCAGTACTGTGCTGGCGGCCGACTCCACCTGGAGCCAGCAGCGGTACTTGTTCT
>PLPA01000303.1:19739-23402 GCA_003159355.1 Acidobacteriaceae bacterium
TGTAGGGCTGGAACCACTCGCCGTCGATCACCAGTTGCGGAACGGCCCGCTTGCCGACGCGGCGCACAAGCTCGGCCGAGGCCTCCCGGTCGCGGTCAATGTCGATCTCGGTGAACTCGACGCCGTGGGAGGTCAGGAACCTGCGCGCGGCTCGGCAATCCCCGCACCAGGAGACGCCATACATTTGCACCTTCATGGGGATAGTTTACAGCTACCGTCGGTCGCGGAAGAAACTCCGCAGCAACTCAGCTGACTCATCAGCCAGAATGCCTTGCTCAACCTGCATCTGGTGGTTAAGTTGCGGATGGTTGAGCACCGCGAGCACCGAGCCTACTGCGCCCGCCTTGGGATCGGCGGCGGCGAAGACGAGGCGGTCCAGACGCGCATGAATCATCGCTCCGGCGCACATCGCGCACGGCTCCAAAGTTACATAAAGCGTGCAACCCATCTGTCGATAGTTGCCGATGAAGGCAGCAGCCGCGCGCAGGGCGACAATCTCCGCGTGGGCCGTGGGGTCCAGGTCGCGCAGCACTCGATTCTGCCCGCGAGCGATGACTGTGCCTTCGCGCACCACCACCGCGCCAATCGGCACTTCGCCCGCCTCCGCCGCCTGGCGGGCTTCATCGAGCGCGGCTTGCATGAAATCGAGATCGGTCATTCGAGCCAAAGACTCCGCAGATGCGTGAAGTTGATCACGTTCAGCCCCCGCGACTCCAGGGAATTGCTCAAAGGAAAATCGATCGTGAGAATGACGTGTGATGTTGCAAGCGCCGCAAGAGCTGCGTCGGTCAACCCGAGCCACATAAAATCGCCCGTCGCTATCGTTGTCGCAGTAGTCCATTCTTCCGGAATGATTTCAATCTGCCGCGAGAAATGCCTGGACCAATCGTCTTTCATCCATCTAGGAAGGGAGTTTGCCAGATTGGAAACTTCGGTGAGAACGTGAGGCGTCGTTCGAAGCACCGAGAAGATGGTTAGAGCCTCATCAAGAAGTTCAATATCTTCGATTTGAAAGCTATTCAGACGCTTGAAGCTGTTCACCAACTCTCTATTAAAGCTGGCACACCAATGGAGCAAGAGCAAGTTCGAATCCAGAATTGCCGGCTTGCCTATATGCGGCTTCAGCAGCGGATTGTCCGCTGCTATCATGCAGCCCGCTCCCTCAGGGCAACCAATTTCCCTTCCGAACCATCAACAACGACGACCTTGGCAATGCGGGCAAGAGTCCTTGCGCTGCGAATCCCCGCTAGCAGAGCGTCAGGACTGTAGCTCGGATTCGGAACACTGAGAGTGATGGCCCAGTTTTGGCCTTCTTTCTCCAACTCCTCAAGACGAATATCTTCTGCACATGATTTTGGGGAAGGGACGCCCTTGATCGGCGCCGGAGGGATGATCGCAAGTTCAGGCAGTAGTTCTTTGAATTGCGCACGCGCAATCTGAATCACTTCTTTAATGTCCAAGCTCATTTACGCACCTCCTCCTGCACCATTCTATCCCAAAACCGCCTCGCCAGCGGCCGGCTGCTGCTGAGTCATGCAGTGCAGCGTGCCCAGACCCCAGACTAAATCGACGCTGTGAATGCCAATGACTTCACGGCCCGGAAATACATCTGCCAAAATGTTCAGAGCGACGCGGTCGTTGGGATCGTGAAAGGTGGGAACCAGAACGAACTCGTTGGCGATATAGAAGTTGGCGTAACTGGCCGGAAGGCGCTGCCCGCGAAAGGCCACTGGGCGCGGCATCGGCAGCTCGACGATCTCAAACTGCTTCCCATCGAGGGTGCGGGCGGCCTTGAGGCGTGCGAGATTATCGGCAAGCGGCGCGTGGTTTGGGTCATTCTTGTTTGACTCGACGGCGGCGACAATCGTCGTGGGCTCGGCGAAGCGGGCGATGTCGTCGATGTGGCCGTGGGTATCGTCGCCGGCGATGCCGCAATTGAGCCAGATCACCTGATCGATGCCGAGAAAGTCGTGAAAGGCCCGCTCCAGTTGCGCGCGGCTGATCCCGGGATTGCGCTCTTGTACCTCGCTGAGCAGGCACTCCTCGGTGGTGAGCAGAACGCCCGCGCCGTTCACGTCGATGGAGCCGCCTTCAAGGACCAATCTCTGCGAAAAGCCATCGGCCAGCTTAATCGCCGGCTTCCATTCGGGCAAGCCAAATAACTTAGTAACTCGCCCTGGCACCTGATCGTCGAGCGGCCAGTCGTCGTACTTGGCCCAGGCGTTGAAGCGCCAATTCGTGATAGCGATCTTGCCTTCTTTGTTACGGAGGAAGATAGGCCCGGAATCACGAGTCCAACTGCGATTCGTCGGCCACAAGTGAAAGCTCACCCGGTCGAGATTCGCTCCGGCGCGTTCCAGAATCCCGAAGACGCGTAGCTCGGCTTTCGCATCCTCGACGAGAATATGCACGAACTCATGCGCGGCGAGCAGACGCACGATCTCCGCATAGAGCCAGGGGATGGCCTGAAACTTGCCCGGCCAGTCGTCGGGGTTGTGAGGCCAAGCAAGCCAGGTGGCCTCGTGCGGCTCCCACTCGGCGGGCATTCTGAAGCCGAGTTCGCGCGGCGTTTTTGCGGGCGGCAAATGAGCGGGCATTTTTACTTCAACTCTCCGTCCGCCGGCCACGCATTCACCGGATCGAGAAAGCGCTTGGTGATGGGTTCGTAGGCGTCGATGCGGCGGTCGCGCAGGAAGGGCCAGTTGCGGCGCGTCTCTTCAATGAGGCCAAGGTCAATCTCGCCAACTAGAATTTCCTCGGCATTGTGCGAGGCTTTGGCAATGATGCGGCCGAAGGGATCGGCCAGGAAGCTGCCGCCCCAGAACTCGATGCCCGCGCCGGTAGCACGATTTCCGGAAACGTCGCCATGCTCGATTCCCACGCGGTTGACCGCGGCCACATAGACGCCGTTGGCAATGGCGTGGGAGCGCTGAATGGTCTGCCAGGCCTCGACTTGCGCCGCGCCGAACTCGGCTTTCTCCGCCGGATGCCAGCCGATGGCGGTGGGATAGAAGAGCGCCTCAGCGCCTTGCAGAGCCGTGAGCCGGGCGGCTTCGGGATACCACTGATCCCAGCAAACCAGAGTGCCCACGCGGCCAAAAGCCAAATCCACGGCCTGAAAGCCCAGATCGCCGGGCGCGAAGTAATACTTTTCGTAAAAGAGCGGATCGTCGGGAATGTGCATCTTGCGATAGACGCCGGCGAGGTCTCCATCGGCGTTCAAGGTGACCGCCGTGTTGTGGTAAAGCCCCGGCGCGCGCCGCTCAAAGAGCGAGGCGATGATCGCGACCCGCAACTCGCGGGCTACCTCGGAGAGGCGCGCCGTCGAGGGACCGGGAATCTGCTCAGCCAGATCGAAAAGGCGCAGATCCTCGCGCTGGCAGAAGTACTGCGTGCGGAAAAGCTCCGGCAGGCAGACGACGTTGGCGCCCAGCCGCGCCGCCTCGCGGATGCGCTCGATGGCAGCGGCGAAGTTGGCCTCCGGGTCGGCGCTCATGCGCATCTGCACGAGTCCCACGTTGAATTTGCGTGAATTCGTCATAGGCTGAAGACTATCTTACTCATAAACGAGGCCGGTTGAGATTTGTGGCTTCCCACCCTTTTCACACAGAACGTGAAAAGGATGGGGCACGGAAATTCTGTGGAAGACGCAGCAAGGCCAAC
>PLPA01000299.1 GCA_003159355.1 Acidobacteriaceae bacterium
TGAATGTGGTCGCCGGGCACGCCTATCAGCCGCTTCACCAGGATTATGTACTGAGGATTTCCGTCCGCGTCCGGGTCGGGCACCGGCTTGATGAAGACGATAATGTCGCCGCGCCGCGGCTCGCGAGTGTGGACCAGCGGCATCCACTTCGTGGGCGGAGCGAGGGTGGTGCGATCCACCAGCAGATGGTCGCCTACCAGCAGCGTCTTCTCCATCGAACCGGAGGGGATTTCATAGTTCTGGACCAGAAAGTAGAGAATGAACAACCCAATGACCAGCACGGAGAGGATGCTGGCCAGAGCCTCAACGGGCGTCTCTTCCACGCGCTCTTTGTCAGCCTGAGAGGCTGGCTGAGCCTCGACCTGCGACTCAGGGGTCGGTGTCTTAGTGGCGCGCTTCTTATTCTTCGTCATCGGTCCTGTCGCTCGTTGTCAGAGATCAGTGTCAATTCTCAATTTTTCTACTGTCCACTGTCCACTGTTTACGTCACCCTGTGAAAGGTCCGGCTCCAGCGGGTCTCGGTAAAGAAGTGCAGTGCGACGTGGCCCATCCAGGCCACGCCATTGCCGATCCCGAGCTGATTGTACTGGTCTTCCGGGGTCACGAACGACCAGTAGTTGAAGAGCGGCCGGCCTACAATGTTCTCCCTGGGCACAAAGCCCCAGTAGCGCGAGTCCAGGCTGTTGTGCCGGTTGTCGCCCATCATGAAGTACTTGCCGGGAGGAACCACAAGATCACCGTTTTCGAGGCTCTTGGGAAAGTCAACCATGGACCAGGAATCGGGAACCTGATCGATTGAGGGAGGCGGCTCAGAGGGAAATTCGTCGAGGAACTCGGTGTGATTTTCCGGCGTTGTTGGTTGGGCATGGGGCTGATTCTGTGCCACGCCATTGAGAATCACGATGCCGTCGCGCAGATGGATGTGGTCGCCGGGAACACCGATCAGCCGCTTTACTAGGGTCAGGTACTGCGGGTTCCCCTCCGCATCCGGGTCCGGCACAGGCTTGATGAAGACCACAATATCGCCGCGCCGGGGTTCGCGAAAATGGACGAGTGGCATCCACTTCGTGGACGGTGCGAGGGAGATGCGATCCACCACCAGGTGGTCGCCCACTAGGAGCGTCTTCTCCATTGAGCCAGAGGGAATCACGTAGTTCTGCCCCAGGAAGGTGAGGATGAAGAGGCCAATGACCAGCACAGAGAGAATGCTGGCCACCGCCTCTGGGAACGTCTCTTCCACCCGTTCTTCGGTGGGCTGGGCCTCGATCTGCGTCTTGGGGGCGGGCGTATTATTCTTCGTCATTCTGTCGCTCGGCACAGTTGTCAGTTATCAGTCATCAGTCATCAGTTCTCGGTTGTCCTGGCTTTTTAATTGACAACTGAAAGCTGATGGCTGACAACTGGATTAATGCACTACGTGGAAGATGCGCTTCCAGCGGGCATAGCCCTGAAGCTTGGCTAAAAGCTGCCTATCGTGTCCGAGTCTATCATCCGCGGCCTGTTCCGGATCGGTTGTCGAAGGCCGGGAGAGCGAGAAGTAGATCACCAGCGGCCGGGCCATGATCTGCTGCCGTGAAACAAAGCCCCAGAAGCGGGAATCCTTGCTGAAATTACGATTGTCGCCGAGCACAAAATACTCGCCCTGGGGCACCACCAGCTCGCCATCGTGGATAAGGCTTTGCATCTGCTTCCACCAGTCAGGATCCACATTGGGGTCGGAATATTGTTTGGCGGGAAAATCATCGCGGAAGGGGGTACGGGCGGCGGGTTCAAACGCAACGTACGGTTCATCGAGGACTGCGCCGTTCACGGTCACACGGCCATCGGCAATGCGCAGCCGGTCGCCGGGAAGGCCCACTACCCGCTTGACCAGCAACGGGGGGTGAGGATGATGGAAGACAACGATGTCGCCGCGCGCGACATCACGAGAGGGCATGAACCACCGGGTCAGGCTGCCGGTCGGGGCATACACCTGTTTGTTGACGAGCAGAAAGTCGCCCACCAGCAGCGTGCGCTCCATGCTCTCGGAAGGAATCAGGTAGGGCTGCAAGACAAAGGTGAGCAGAAACAGCGCCACCACCACCAGCAAGAGCAGCCGTGCCAAGGCCTCGGGCACGGTCGGCAGATGGAGCCGCATCCGCTCGAACCAGAGCGGAATATGGCCTGACTCTGGGACAAGGGCGTTCATGGCTCTAAGCGCTTCTCCTCTTCCAAAGCCGGTCCAGTCGTGGCCGCTGCATTGGCTTTCCCGGCAACCGCCTTCAGCCGCTCCAGCGCTCTCCGCGCGGCATCCTGTTCGGCGTTTTTCTTGGTGCTGCCCATGCCGCGAGCCAGCTGCTTTCCCGGCTCACCTTCGGCTGTCTTGAGCCGGACTTCGACCAGAAAGCGCTTATGATGGTCGGGGCCGCTTTCGCTCTTGACCCGATAGACCGGCGCTCCGGCGCGTGAGGCCTGCAAGTGTTCCTGTAACGCCGATTTGAAGTTGCCCAGCGCGGCCCCGGCGCGCAACTCCTCAGCCAACTGCTCGACCGCCTCGCCCATCACCCGGCGGCGGACAAAGGCTCTCACCGGCGCTAGGCCGCCGTCCAGCCAGAGCGCGCCCAGCACGGCCTCCATGGAATTCGAGAGTACGGTGCTCTTGCGCCGCAGGCCGCCCTTTTCCTCGCCGCGGCTGAGGCGCAGGTGGCTGCCTAGCCCAATGGCCGCGCCTACCTCCGCCATGTGCTGGCGGCTGACCAACTGGGCGCGAACACGGGTCAGCTCGCCTTCGTGCCATTCCGGATGAAGCAGAAACAGAGCCTCGGCCACCACCAGCCCCAGCACGGCGTCGCCCAGAAATTCCAGGCGCTCATTGTCGCCCGTCCCATTGGCTTCCGCCCGAACGCTCTCCAGAACCGGCTCACTGGCCGCCCGCTCGTTCGCAAGAGACCGATGCGTCAGTGCGCGCACCAGCAGTTCCGGGCGCGCAAAGGTATGTCCCAACGCAGCTTCCAGTTCGGCAAGAACGGCTTCCACAAGAGCCTCAAATCTGATGGGTTTGTATGCTATCCCGGAGCCACTGCTTCAACCAGAGCTTCCGGCCCAGGAAAACCCCCTATCCCATTATCAAACTTTCCGCCCCGCCGCAGGCCGCAGCGCAAGATGATCAGGGCTTTTCCGACCCATTAGGCCAGGAATCCTCAGGCTTGGCCTGCGCCGGTTTACTCTCCTTCGGCTTGACCGGCGCTGAATCGGGCGAGTCATCCGCATCCTCGTCGCAACTGTGGCCATGGATTGCGAAGGCCGTCTTGACGCCGCGCTCGGCGGCCAGCCGGGTATCTTGCTGTCCGTCGCGCGTCTTCAACGCCGCCTGGTACTCGGTGAGGGCCTGGTCGCGCTTGCAGTCCAGGTCCAGCATCCGGCCCAGGTAGATGTGCGACCAGGAGATCAGGCGTGGATCCTTGCTGGCGGCCAGCGTCTTCTGGAATCCGTCGATGGCCTGTTCGGGATGGCCGGTGAGGATGGCCGCGCGGGCCAGGATGAACTCGGCGCGCGCGCTGTCGGCCATCGATTCCAGAGTATCGGAATGCACGGTGAGCGCTTGGCGGGCCATGGCGCTGGCCGTGGCCACATCGCCCGAAGCGAGCCGCGCCTCTACCAAGTCGAGGCCGGTCAGCTTGCGCGGCTTGCTGCGCGTCAGCACGTCGCCGTCGGCTTCCTTGTCGAAGTCGATCTGGCGGGCGAAATGCACTTGGTTTTCCACGTCCATGCTGTAGACCATTTCGCCGATGGTGTCTTTCAGGCTGGCGGGTTCCTTTTCGAACTTGATCAACTCCTGATAGAAGTACTGCGTGAGCACGAATCCCTGGGTCAGGTCGTGGCGCATGGCGGCGAGCCGGATTGCGTCCACCTTCTGCTGGTAGATCTGGCGTTCATGCTGATAACGGGGCAGCTCCAACGACCGGTCCGCATTCGCCGGTATCTTGTACTCAGGTATGCCGGTGTCCATGGTGCGCGCCTCGATGGCCTTGATCAGGCACTCGATGGTCAGCGGTATCGAGTCCGAGCGCAGGCGGTACTCGAGCGGCGCCTCGCGCACCTCTTTCAGAATCGGCTGCATCCGGTCGATGGCCGTGGCTCGCGCATAAAGCAGAGGCTCGATCACGTAGTGCAGGTAGGTGTGGCGGACGTCGCTCATGCGGATCGTGCCGTCAACCGGCGAAACCACCACCACGTAGTCGGTGCCGTAGATGCGGGCGTTGATCGCGCTGGGCGAGAGCAACGGCTCGATGACCACGATGAACCGACGTCCGTTGTAGGTTTCGGCGGGCAGCTTGAGGTAGAGGTTGGTGGAGACGATCATCTTGGTGAGCGGATCGTGCAACCGGTCGGCCTCAGCGTCATAGATGTGGTGCACCGCCAGCCAGATGCCGTGCAGGTCAACCGCGGCGACAAAGTCGCGCAGCAGGGGAACAATCTCAACCACCTGCGTCGAATCGGGAGGCATCTCGGAAAGATCGGCCGAGGTTTCCATCTCCGGCGGCGGGGTCAGATAGAGAGCCAGCGAGATGTATTGCGAAATGTCGCGCTCTCCGCCAGTCATGCGGTGCTGGGCAATGTAGAGGCAGAGATGGTCGCGCTTGTTGCGCGCGTCCTCGCTCTTGGCGAGCGCCAGGTTCATCTCGTCGCGGACCCGCTTGCGGATCGGAGCGCTCTCCTCCAGGCCTTCGTCGTAGCCGCAGGCATTCAGCGCGGCGGCCATCAGGAATACCGGCTCGGAGCTGGTCAACGAGATGGTGGGACCGGCGGGATCGATCAGAGAAGGCGCCTTTTCCTGCGCAAATCCCTGCGAGGAAGACGTATTCTGCCCCTCTCCGGAAGACTTGGATGAACTGCTGGAGCTTTGGGCGCGCGCCACGAATGGCGCAAGAGCCGCCAACAGGCAGGAAAACGCCACCAAAAAAACCGCGGAAGATCGAAATGCTCTGAATGTCATGAAGAACCCTGAATACAATACTAGACGCATCAGCAGGGTCAAACGGTAGCGTCGCGGCGGAGGGCGCGCCCCCGCGCTTTCCATAGGTCTGACCACTGAAATACAATCGTCAGGGGCCTGCTGCTTGCAGGGGTCACGCCAGGAACTACGGAGATTCTATGCCGGATGCATCGTGCGATATTGGCCTGATTGGCCTTGCTGTCATGGGACAGAACCTTGTCCTTAACATGAACGACCACGGCTTCAAGGTGGCCGTCTTCAACCGCACCGTCTCCAAGGTGGGCGACTTCCTGGCCAGCGAGGCCCAGGGCACGCAAGTGGTGGGCGCGCACTCGATGGAAGAGCTGGCAGCCCTGCTCAAGCGGCCGCGGCGCGTCATGCTGATGGTCAAGGCCGGCGATTCCGTCGACCAGACAATCGATCATTTGCTGCCCTTTCTTGAAGAGGGCGATATTGTGATCGACGGCGGCAACTCGCTGTTTACCGACTCNNGTCTCCGGCGGCGAAGAGGGCGCGCGCTTCGGCCCCTCGATCATGCCCGGCGGCAATCCCGCCGCATGGCCGCACGTGAAGGCTATTTTCCAGGCCATCTCCGCCAAGGTCGAGGATGGAACTCCCTGCTGCGACTGGGTGGGCGAAAACGGCGCTGGCCACTACGTCAAGATGGTCCATAACGGCATCGAGTACGGCGATATGCAACTGATCTGCGAGGCCTACGATCTGCTGCAGCGCGGCCTGGGCCTCTCCGCCGATGAGTTGGCTGAGGTCTTCACGGAGTGGAACAAGGGCGAGCTGGACAGTTACTTGATCGAGATTTCCAGCCATATCTTCGCCAAGAAAGACGANNTGGACGGTATTCAGCTCGCTCGACCTGGGCCAGCCGGTAACTCTGATCGGCGAGTCGGTCTTCGCGCGCTGCTTGTCGGCGCTCAAGGATGAACGCGTGGAAGCATCGAAGATCTTGCAGGGTCCGGGAACCAAACCTGCCGTTGGCGACCGCGCCGCATTCATCGAGGATGTGCGCTGCGCGCTCTATTGCTCCAAGATCATCTCCTACGCGCAGGGTTATATGCTGCTCCGCGCCGCGGCAAAGGAGAATGGATGGAACTTGAATATGGGCGGCATCGCGCTGATGTGGCGCGGCGGATGCATCATTCGCAGCCGCTTTTTAGGTATGATCAAAGTCGCCTTCGACAAGAATCCCGCGCTCGAAAATTTGCTGCTGGATAGCTTCTTCTCCGGCGCGCTGAATCAGTATCAGGCATCGTGGCGCAAGGGGCTGGCGCACGCAGTCGAGTTAGGCGTTCCCACCCCTGCGTTCTCCACCGCTCTGGCCTTCTTCGATGGCTACCGCACGGGCCGGCTACCCGCCAATCTGCTTCAGGCGCAGCGCGACTACTTCGGCGCGCACACCTATGAGCGCACAGACAAGCCGCGCGGCGAGTTCTTCCACACCAACTGGACGGGCCGAGGAGGCCGTACTGCCTCCTCGACTTATACCGTTTAGGGATTCTTTGAATCAGCCACAGGTTCAGAGCTTCACAGAAGAAATGCCTGATCACAGCCTGGCTTGCCCGAGAACTCCGGTGCAACCGGGCTGTGCTATTTTGGTCCGCATACGTCTGGCGCACCATCTGCCGCAACAACGCAACCTGTGGTGGATCGGGCCGCCAGCGACGCAATAGATGGCGCTTCAGGCTGGATTGTGTGGAGCAATCGCCGTCAGAACCGGGTATAAGAAGCGGTTAATTTCCTGCAACTCTCTGAAAATCCTTGAAATGCCGGGTGAAACCGCGCTATATACAAGAGTACCGGCAGGAATGCCGGAATCACGTCTGGGGTCATTCTCGCCCCAGGAGGCAATCATGCGCAGCAACGCCATCCGTTCCAACCTGCTGGTCCCCGAGGTGCGCGAAGTCATGGACATTCGCCAGGCTTCGGACTACCTCGGCATCTCCTCCGACACGCTCTACAAGTACGCCTCGGAGGGCTTTGTGCCCGCCTTCAAGCTGGGCAACCGCTGGCGCTTCAAGCGCAGCCGCCTCGACGAGTGGATGGACCGCCAGAGCGACCAGCACGCCGCCAGCGCCGATCCGTTGCAGAAAAAGCCCGTCCGCCCGGCGTTTTAACGCCAGAACAATGTCCAGAGGACACAGAAAGGAAGCCACACATGAAACGGAAGTACAAGAAAAATACGATCTTCGTTCACAAGGATGAGCCGATTGCGCATTTTATCGAGATTCTCAATCGCAAGGGATCGGAAGGCTGGGAAGCAATCTCTGCCTGGGCCGACGAACTGGGCAATTACGTATTACTGAAAAAGCCCGTAACGATATAGCTCGCTCCCGAATTAATCCTGAATTAGGGCATGTTCACACTATCCCGGTGAGTGGCGACGGGGGCCATTTTTACCATATCTAGGAGTGAGGAATGACGGATACCGGGTATATCCTAGCGACGATGAACGAATGTTCGGTGAGTGATTCGCATAAGAAACGAGAAACCTGAGAGGAATAATCATGTCGTTTTTCCAGAAGCAAAGTGAATCGAAGACAGGCGCAGATGAGACTCCAAGTGTGAATATGCGCTGGTTCTTCGTTTTTTTTGTGGTCTCCGGATTTTGCGGCCTGGTTTACGAGGTAGTCTGGGTTCGGCTCGCCATGGCCAGCTTCGGTGTGACCACGGCTCTTGTTTCCATCGTCATTTCGATGTTCATGGCTGGTCTGGGCTTGGGTTCGTGGGGCGTGGGAGTATTAACGCGCCACGTTCTGGCCGGTGATGGCCGGCGGGCGCTGCGCCTTTATTCAATTGCGGAGTTATTAGTCGGAATTTCCTCTATTGCGGTTCCATTAGAATTGAAGCTCGGACGTCTGCTCTTGCAACACGCCGCAAGCTTTGGAGCATGGCAAAGCTCACGCTATTACATCTTAGTAGGTATTTGGGTCGCAATTACGCTGGTACCGTGGTGTACCTGCATGGGATCGACATTCCCCCTGCTGATGACGGTTATCCGGCAATCCGACCGGCCCGCATCAGAACGTTCTTTCAGCTACTTATACGTTGCCAACGTTCTTGGCGCGCTGGTTGGCACCCTCGCCTCGGCCTTCGTAATAATTGAGCTGCTGGGATTCCAGGGAACGCTCTATGTCGCGGGCAGTCTGAACGCGATACTGGCGCTGTCAGCGTTCGCGATAAGCTTCTCCGTGGTCTCATCCCTCGCGATGAAGAAGCCAATCCTTGTGCCAGCGGCACGGCCGAGACTCTATGGGCTTCCCAGGAGCGCCAGTCTGTTTTTCTTGTTCACAACGGGATTAGTCAGTATGGGTATGGAGGTCGTCTGGATACGCCAGTACACCCCCTATCTCGGAAATGTCGTATATACTTTTGCGATTATCCTCGCGGTATATCTGCTGGCTACGGTTATGGGATCGCTGGACTACCGCTCCCAAGCCCACTCCCGCCAGCCAGGCGAGAGTGCTTCGGCGTGGAGTTTACTCCCGCTGTTTGCCATGATCCCATTGGCAGTGCTCGATCCGCGATTGTCCCTGGGAGTAATTCAAATTGTTGGCTTGCGTGTATGCGGCATCGGGATGTTCTGCGCCATGTTGGGTTATCTCACTCCGTTGTTAGTGGATTCCTGGTCATCTGGCGATCCTGATCGAGCTGGAACCGCCTACGCTGTTAATATTGCGGGGTCAATAGTCGGCCCCCTAATAGCTGGCTTCTGGATATTGCCCTGGCTAGGCGAGCATTGGGCAATCTTTGCTCTCTCGATCCCTTTGTTTGCCATAGCAGCCCTCACGGCGTTTCGAAAGCCGTCCGAGACGGTTCGAATTAACTCCGGTCTCGACCCAAGACTCAAGTTTGCCCTCGCAACAGTTGCCGCAATTCTGCTTTTCAGTGTGAGCCGCGACGTCGAAACTATATATGCGGCGCGCGAGGTGCGAAGAGATTACTCCGCCACCGTGATTGCAACCGGAGAAGGCTTTCAACGGCGGCTTTTCGTGAATGGCGTTGGGATGACAAGCTTAACTCCGATCACCAAGTATATCGCCCACCTGCCGCTCGCATTGATGTCCAGGCCCCCTCGGAACGGCCTGGTGATCTGCTTTGGCATGGGAACCAGCTTCCGCTCCATGCTGTCCTGGGGCATTCCCACCACGTCAGTGGATTTGATTCCGAGTGTTCCCGCACTGTTTGGGTACTACCACGCCGATGCGCAGAAGTTGGTGAACTCTCCGCTGGCGAGGATCGTTATCGACGACGGCCGCCGCTTCCTCGATAGTTCAAATGAGAGTTACGATGTCATCGTTGTGGACGCCCCCCCACCTCCGGAAGCCGCGGGTTCCAGCTTGCTTTATTCGCGTGAGTTTTATGAAGTTGTTAAAAAGCATTTGCGTAGGGATGGGATTTTGCAAGTCTGGTATCCGGACACTACAGGAGATTCGGCGACCGCCGTTTCCGTAACCAAAGCCATTATGCAATCCTTTCCTTACGTCCGGGCCTTCAGGTCGTTCGATGGGTTCGGGATTCACTTTTTGGCCAGCATGGAGCCGATACCCATCACCTCAAGTTCGGTTCTGGCGGCGCGCATGCCGTCTGCAGCAGCCTCCGACTTCGTGGAATGGGGTCCGTATGCAAACGCCCAACAACAGTTCGAATCAGTCCTCTCTCACGAACTGACGCTGACGAACCTGATAGCCGAAGATCCTCAAGTACCGGCAATCCGAGATGACCAGCCGATCAACGAGTATTTCCTGCTGCGCAGTTGGTTTCATTTCATCCGATGATGCGCCCGGTTACCATCAGGCGCATCTCTCTCCGTCTCCCTCGTGATTTATTCTTAACGAGTGGACCATTTTCGCCGCATCGGGCTTTTGCGCCGCCGTCTGACCAAAGCCGGGCTTCACGGCCTGCTGGTCACCCATCTGCCTGATCTTCGCTATCTCTCTGGTTTCACAGGATCGAGCGCCGCGCTGGCCGTCACGCGCAGGTCGGCTCGCCTCTTCACTGATGGACGCTACAAGACGCAGGCCGCTGAGGAAGTGACGGTCGCGCAGGTCGAGATCGTCGCCAGCTCACCGTCAGTTGCCGCCGTGCAGTGGCTGGCGGCGCAGCCGGGCGTCGCGTTTGCCGGCTTTGATTCCAATAAAACCACCGTGGCCAATCTGGCGCGGTTCAAGACCGCGCTGCCCGCCCGCCTTCGCCGCAGCTTTCTTACCGCGCTGGCCGCACCCTTGGTTGAGCCGCTGCGGATGGTAAAGGACGAGGACGAGCTGGCGCTGATGATTGAAGCGGCGCTGATCGGCTGCAAGCTCTTCGAGCACATTCTGGGCTTCATCCGTCCCGGCCTGGCGGAGTTTGAAGTGGCCGCTGAGCTGGAGCATCAGGCGCGGCTGCTGGGAGCCGAGGGAATGTCCTTCGAAACCATCGTCGCCTCGGGCGCTCGCTCAGCCCTGCCGCATGGCCGCGCGACGGCTCTCAGGCTGCCCCGCCGGGGTTTTGTGACCATGGATTTTGGTATCATTCACAATGGTTACTGCTCGGATATGACTCGAACCGTTCATCTGGGCAGACCCGCGGCCGGCGAGCGCGCCGTCTATGAGACGGTGTTGGAGGCGCAGGAGGCCGGCGTCGCCGCGGTGACAGCGGGCGCAAGCTGCGCGGAGGTTGATGAGGCAGCGCGCGGCGTGCTGCGCAAGGCAGGATTGGCGGAGGCTTTTTCCCACTCCACCGGCCACGGCGTCGGACTGGAGATTCACGAGCCGCCGCGCATCGGCGCAGGAGAGGCAAGCAGGCTGCTCGCCGGCATGGTCATCACCATCGAGCCGGGAGTTTATCTGGCGGATCGCTTCGGTATTCGCATTGAAGATATGGTGGCTGTTACACGAACCGGAGGCCAGGTGCTCACCCCGGCGCCCAAGGCCCTGATCGAACTTTGAACGTAGAACTAACCCATTCCGCCCTGTTGCGGGAGAGTTAAGGAACGAATGAAACCACAAGACATCGATGATTTGAAACAACTGATTGAATTTCTGAAGGAATATCAGGTTGCCGAGTTTGACCTGGACCGGGGCGACCTGAAGATTCGACTCAAGTTCAACCAGCCGGAAGCTTCTTCGGCGGGACTGGGCGATCTGGCGCGGCTGCTCGCTTCGGCGCCGCACCAGGTTCCGCAGGCAGCGGCAAACCATCCAGCGCCCCAGGAAGCTCCAGCGCCTGTTGCCCTGGACCCAAATGCCGGTCTGCATATCGTCAAGTCCCCCATGGTCGGCACCTTCTTCGGTTCGCCTTCGCCCGGCGCAGCGCAGTTTGTCTCTGCCGGTGATCGCGTAGCCAAGGGGCAGGTGATCGGCATTGTCGAGGCCATGAAGCTGATGAACGAGATCGAGTCCGACGCCGCCGGCGAATTCGTCAAATGCCTCGTCTCCGACGGCCAGCCCATCGAGTACGGGCAGCCGCTGTTTTCGCTCCGGCTGGGTTAAGAAAGAGAGCGGAGTTAGCGGGGTTAGCCGCACTTCGCGCGTGTTAGCGGAGCTGGCCACGGGCTAACACCGCTAACTCCGCTAACCGCGCTAACACCGCTCAAAGGGTCCTGAATGTTTCGTAAAGTCCTGATTGCCAATCGCGGCGAGATCGCACTGCGCGTCATCAACGCCTGCCGGGAGCTCGGCATACGCACGGTCGCCGTCTATAGCGAGGCCGACCGTAATTCGCTGCACGTGCGCTTTGCCGATGAGGCCATCTGCATCGGACCGCCGCGGCTGGCGGAGAGCTATCTTAACGTGCCGGCGGTCATCTCTGCGGCTGAGATCGCCGACGTGGACGCGATCCATCCCGGCTACGGACTGCTGAGCGAGAACGCCAACTTCGCCGAGGTCTGCCGCGCCTCGAACATCAAATTCATCGGCCCGCCGCCCGAGGTCACGCGGCTGATGGGTGAAAAGGACAAGGCCCGCCAGGCGATGAAGCGGGCCCATGTGCCGATTCTGCCCGGCTCCGACGGCGTGGTTGCCACGGCCGACGAGGCGCTGGGCTGGGCCAAAAAGGTGGGCTACCCGGTCATCCTCAAGGCCAAGGCCGGCGGCGGCGGGCGCGGCATGAGAATTGTGCGCGCCCCGGAGGAGCTGCCCAATCTTTTCCATGCGGCCACCACCGAGGCGGCCAACGCCTTCGGCAACGGCGAGCTGTACATGGAGAAGTTTGTCGAGAACCCGCGCCACATCGAGTTCCAGGTGCTGGCCGACGAGCACGGCAATGTGCGCACGCTCTTTGAGCGCGAATGCTCGATTCAGCGCCGCCATCAAAAGCTGATCGAAGAGTCGCCGTCGCTCCAGGTGACGCCGAAGATGCGCGAGGAGATCAGCCGCACTCTCTGCCACTGCCTCAAGGAGATCGGTTACCAGAACGCCGGCACGGTTGAATTCCTGATGGACGATGACCGGCAGCTCCACTTCATCGAGATGAACACGCGCGTACAGGTGGAGCATCCCATCACCGAAGCCATCACCGGCGTGGACATTGTGAAGGCGCAGTTGTTGATTGCCTCGGGAGTCCGGCTGGATGAGATTCTGCCTGAAAAGCTGGAAATTCGCGGCCACGCCATCGAGTGCCGCATCAACGCCGAGCATCCGGTGAAGTTCACCCCCTCGGCGGGCAAGATCACCGCCTTCAATGTGCCCGGCGGCAACGGCGTCCGCGTGGACACGGCGCAGTACGCGGAGGGCGTCGTCCCGCCCTACTACGACTCGCTGATCGCCAAGCTGATCGTCCATGGCCGCGACCGCACCGAGGCCATCGCCAAGATGGAGCGCGCGCTCAGTCAGTTCATCGTCCAGGGCATCGAGACTTCGATCCCGCTGCATCAAGCGATCTTCCAGGATCCCGGCTTCCGCGCCGGCAAATTCGACACCAAGTTCATGGAAGACTTCCTGGCCAGAACGAGCTGAGCCAACACAAATCTGATGAAAGGGGCTGGATTCTTCGTCGAGAATTCGGCCCTTTTCTTTTCGCGAAAAATCTTTCTTTACTGTGCGGCCATTCTCTTATAAATTTCTAACCAAGAGGAGGCATATACGATGGTCAATGGTTTGCAGGATTTTCAGCTAGGGCAGGTGATCACCGCCATTGGAGGCCTGGGAACGGCGGCCTTCGGTCTGGTGGATGCGGCCAAGTCGGCCTTTAGCGGCATCAACCGTGTCGGATTGAAGCACATCCACGAGGTCGTATCAGAGTTGGCCCCTGAGGGAGCGAGCGCGGGTGGCCCCGTCAATGCATTGCCGCAGGCCAACATCCTGGAATCACTGGAGGCCAACTGGGTCAATGGCAACGATCTTGCCAGTCAGAAGGCGATTGCCAAGTCGCTCATCAAGCTGCACCTGAGTTCGGCCAACGCATCGACTGTCGCGGTCAAGGCCAGCGTCGATCCAGCCGTGCTGACCGCGGTTGCATCCAACCTTGAAACGGGTACGCCTCTCTCGCAAGCCGAAAGCGACACTTACTCGCGCTTCGACCTGATTGTGACCGCTCTGCTGGATGAGGCATACCAGGTTTCCGACCAGGTTTACCGCAATTTCACGAAGACGCTGGCGGCCCTGGTGGCTGTGGCGCTGGCCGTGGCGGGCGGATGGAGCCTGGATGGCGCGAATTTCTGGTCGCCGAAGGAAATCGCTCTGGCTGTTCTTGTCGGTCTGCTGGCCACTCCGCTGGCGCCCATCGCCAAGGATCTCTCCAGCGCCCTGGCGTCGGCTGTGAACACGATGCAACTGATAAAGAAGTAGGCTGCCATGACGCAATTTCTCGATCTTCGCATCCAGCCGGTCGGCGGCGGCCTGGCCACCGCGGTGAGCATCAACCAGGGCACCAGTATCAGCGACTATACCGGCCTGAGCCTGAATGACCTGCTCGACTCGATTCAAGGCCGGCATGTGCTAATCGCCAGCCATGGCTTCAATGTGAATCGCGGGGATGGAATTGACTGCCTGTCGAACTGGGAGGGTCTGTTGCAGCTTCCGCAGCCGTACTCCGCATTTGTCGGTTTGCTGTGGCCGGGCGACTCGGTGTGGGCGCATGGGCTCGACTATCCCGATGAGCCGAAGGTCGCCGATGAGGCCGGCAAACTGGCCGCAGCGTTCATCGACGCCCACTTCCACGGCGCGGCCAGCATCTCCTTTGCCTCGCATAGCCTGGGGGCGCGGGTGGTACTGGAGACCATCTCCCAGTTGAGCCTGCCGGTTCGCCGCTTAATCCTCATGGCTCCGGCCATCGACGACAACTGCCTGACGACCGAGTTCCAAGCCGTGGCGGCAAAGGTCGGCGCCATCTCCGTTCTGGCCTCGAAGAAGGACAGTGTGCTGTCGGAGGCCTTTCCGCTGGGCAATCTCATTGCCGGCATCATCGCCGCAGGCCATCCGTGGTGGCACGCGGCCCTGGGCCATTGCGGCCCCGTAAAGCCTTGGCCGGCGAACTTTCAGGCCCCCTTCGAGCTTCCGGACGACTGGAAGTTCAAGCACAGTAATTACCTGCAAATCGATAAGCCGCAGCCCGGCCCGCTGTCGCTCCCGGTCGAGGTGCCGCCCCAGAGTACGCCGCTGCCCACAAACAATGGCTGGCAGGAGGCATTTTCGTCGGCCTTTGCTTCCACGCGCTTTCGGTAAGAGATAGAGCCAATAACAGGCAGAAAGAGTTTATCGCTTTTTCTTCGCTTTTTCTCTTGCGCTGTTGTATGCTGGTTCCACAACTTAGGAGGTTGCCCAATGGACTTTCAACAGGAACTGATTGCCGAATACGACCGCGAGACCGCCAAGACGCGCAAGATGCTTGAGGCGATCCCGGCGGATGCCGATTTCACCTGGAAACCCCACCCCAAATCCATGAGCCTTGGCCAGTTGGCCGGACATATCTCGGATACTGCCGGGGAGTGGGCGATTACAACTTTTACCACGGATAAGCTGGAGTTCCCAGCGGACCACAAGTTCGAGCCATACGTTCCCGCGTCCGACAAGGCGATGCTGGAGAAGTTCGATAGCCAAGTTGCAGAGGCCAAAGCCGCGCTAGCCAGATTTGCGCCGGCCAAGTGGGACGAGAACTGGAAGTTTATCGCCGGTGGCCAGGCCTGGATCGACGAGTCGAAGTACCGCGTTTTCCGCGACTGGGTGCTCGACCACCTGATTCACCACCGCGCCCAGTTGGGCGTCTACCTGCGTCTGCTCGACAAGCCGATCCCCGGCACGTACGGCCCGTCAGCGGACGAAACGTAGAAAGACAGGGAATAGGGACCAGGGAATAGGGAATAGTTGCTCACCGGACCGTGGAACTGTAGTCGGTAATTCCGTGCATCTGAGATAGGAATTCACTCCTGCAACGATCCTTGTCAGCGTTTTCTATTCCCTATTCCCTGTTCCCTATTCCCTACTCCCTGTTCTCTCGTCTACTCTTGTTCCATGGCAATCTCACTTCCGAAGATTTACCCCATCCTTGACGCTTCGTTCATTCCCGCCACAGGCCGCGCGGAGTTTCTTCGTCGACTGGGCGGTGAGCTGGCCGCGGCGGGCGTGACGCTGCTTGAGTACCGCAACAAGACCAGCGGCGACGCCGAATTGCTGGCGGACGCGGAGATTCTGCGCGCCGCGCTGCCTACCGGAGAGGTGAAGTTGATTCTCGATGATCGCACCGATCTGATTGAGCGGGTTGGCTTTGATGGCGTACACGTCGACAGTGGCGACCTAAGCCCAGCCGAAGCCCGCAGGCTACTGGGCCCGGAGCGCATTGTGGGAACCTTCGGCGGCGGGGCTTCGGGATTCAACCCCGGAATTCTCGCTACTCCAGCGGATTACTTTTCCATCGGTCCGGTCTTTGCGACGCGGACCAAGCAGACTATTTCGCCGCTGATCGGAATGGACGGCATTCGACGGCTGCGCGCAGAGGCCGGCCCTGGTCCGGCGCTGGTGGCGATCGGCGGCATTACGCTGGCCACGGCGGCTGAGGCGTTCTCTGCCGGAGCCACAGTGGTGGCCATTGCCGGGGCGCTCTTTCGCCAGCCCGATCCGGCGGCGGAGTTTCGCCGGTGGATTCGAGAACTGGATTGAATGCTGCCTGCTCCGCTCGTGGTTTTACATCCATGAGAATGCAAGGCCAGCCTATAAAGTGAAAATGCGCCAGACCGTCTCCCCCGGCTCACAATCTTTGTGTGCTGGGACGGAGACAATCGGCGCATTCGTATTTCTATCCGACCCTATTGCTGAGGCATAGTCAGATAGTGGTGATGGTGATGGTGATGGCGATGGTGGACGACTACCACAACCTGCGCTGACGCCGCAATTGGTACTGCGAGGCAGAAGGCGAGAAGAGTTCCAAGCAAAAACTTTTTCATGCCTTAGGATGACGCACCGCGCGGCCCTTTACTGAGCTACTATGACCTACGCGCGCAAATGCCGCATCCGGAGCAGTTCGGCACATGATTTATGCTTCTCATCATGGCGAACCAGAATCCCAGTTCAAGTCCGGCGGCAGGCGCTCCCCAACTGGTGCAAAGCCTTGGCTTGTTCAGTTCTACAGCGCTGGTGATTGGCTCGATGATCGGCTCGGGCATCTTCATCGTCGATGCGGAGATTGCGCGCGGCACCAACTCTCCGGCGCTTTTTCTGGGCGCGTGGGTGGTGACGGCGATCCTGACGATGATCGGCGCGCTCAGCTACGGCGAACTGGCGGCGATGATGCCGCGCGCCGGCGGGCAGTACGTCTACCTGCGTGAATCGCTGGGTCCGCTGTGGGGCTTTCTCTACGGATGGACGCTCTTTCTGGTCATTCAGACGGGGACTATCGCCGCCGTCGCGGTTGCCTTCGGCAAGTTTCTCGGCGTCTTTTTTCCCTCGATCTCGACGACCCATTGGCTGTGGCACATCGCCCATGTTCCCGCGCTCAGGGTGGGTCCGATGGTGCTGGGCAACATGGAGATCGGCGTTAACACGGCCAACCTTACCGGAATCGCTGTCGTCCTTTTCCTGGCGATTCTCAACATCTTCGGTGTCAAGCTGGGTGCTCTGGTCCAAAACGTCTTCACCACGGCCAAGGCGCTCTCGCTGGCGGCTCTGATTCTGCTGGCCTTCACGGTGGGACGCAACGCCGCGGCAATTGCGGCGAACTTCGGAGCCAACTGGAGCGAGTTCTGGCGGAATGCCGGATGGAGTTCGCTGCATCCTGTGCAGGTGGGCGTCGGCGGACCAACGGTGCTGGTGAATCTGCTGGTGATTTTGGCCGTGGTGCAGGTGGGCTCGCTCTTCTCGGCTGACGCCTGGAACAACATCACCTTCACGGCCGGCGAGGTGAAGAATCCCAAGCGCAACATTCCGCTCTCGCTCATTCTGGGCACGGGATTCGTGCTGGCTGCCTATTTTCTCATCTCGCTTGGGTACATACTGGTTCTTCCCATGCACGGCGACCTGAATGGCGCAACGGTTTGGGCGCGAGGGATTCAGCACGCGACGGAGGATCGCGTGGCGACGGCGGTGCTGGAACAGATCTTTCACTCCGGCGGGGCGTACCTGATGGCCGCGGCAATTCTGATCTCGACCTTCGGCTGCGCCAATGGAATGTCGCTGGCCGGGGCGCGCGTCTACTACGCGATGAGCCGCGACGGCCTCTTCTTCAAATCCGTCGGCAAGCTGCATCCCCGCTACAAGACGCCCGCCGCGGGCTTGCTGGTGCAGGCCGCATGGGCCATCGTTCTGTGCGTCTCCGGCTCATACAGCCAGTTGCTGGACTACATCATCTTCGCGGTGCTGGTCTTTTACATTCTCACCATCGTGGGGCTGTTCGTGCTGCGCTACAAGAAACCAGATGCCCCGCGGCCTTACAAGGCCTGGGGCTACCCGGTGCTGCCCGCGCTTTACATCGGAATGGCCGGATGGATCTGTGTCGTATTATTGCGTTATAAGCCCCAGTACACGTGGCCGGGCTTGGTCTTGGTTTTGCTCGGCATTCCGGTCTATCTTTTTTGGTCGCGGCGCACCACAACTCAAGCCCCACCGATCCAAAGTTAATACGATACCAACCCCTCTGGATGGAGTCCCTGATTCATGTCCCGACTGCTCAGAATCAAACCAATGTCGATGCTCACGCAAGAGGCCAGTGAAGTGGGCGCGCATACGCTCAAGCGTTCCCTGGGAGCGCTGAACCTGATCACTTTGGGCATCGGCGCTATCATCGGTGCGGGCATTTTTGTGCTCACCGGCCAGGCCGCGGCCTTGCACGCCGGACCCGCCGTGTCGTTGAGCTTTGTGCTGGCCGGTATCACCTGCGCATTCGCCGGCCTTTGCTACGCCGAGTTTGCCTCCATCATTCCCATCGCCGGCTCGGCATACACTTACGGCTACGCCACGCTGGGCGAGTTTGTGGCCTGGATCATCGGCTGGGATCTGGGGCTGGAGTACGGCTTTGGCGCGGCTACTGTGGCTGCCGGCTGGTCGGGATACTTCAACAGCCTCTTGCAGCAGTTGCACATCAACTTTCCGCCACGACTGACCGCAACGCCGGGCACGGTGCTTGTCTTTTTTCATGAGCGATGGCTGCCGCTGACCTCGCTGCCGGCAGGCACCGAAACAGCCGGACTGCCGCACGTGACGGCACTCTTCAATTTGCTGGCCATTCTTGCGATTCTCGCCGTCACCACCGTCCTGGTGGTCGGCATCAAAGAGTCGGCCAACCTGAATACCACAATTGTCTTCGTCAAGTTGAGTGTCGTGGGCATTTTTATAGTTCTGGGCGGATGGTTCCTCTTTCAGCACCCGGCGCTGGCGTCGGCTAACTGGCATCCCTTCATTCCACCATCCGACGGGCACGGCAATTTTGGCTGGCACGGCATTGCCACGGGTGCGGCTTCGATCTTCTTTGCGTACATCGGCTTTGACGCCGTCTCCACCGCGGCCCAGGAGGCCAAGAATCCTCAAAAGGATATGCCGCTCGGAATCCTTGGCTCACTGGTCATCTGTACCATCCTTTACATCGTGGTTTCCACGATCCTTACCGGCCTGGTGAACTACCATTCGTTGAATGTTGCCGACCCGGTAGCGCTGGGCATCGATGCGACCGGCGTCAGTTGGGGATCGCTGCTGGTGAAGATTGGCGCGGTCTTTGGCCTGGGAACCGTGATGCTGGTCATGTTGCTGGGCCAGTCGCGCGTCTTCTTCTCGATGTCCAGAGACGGCCTGTTGCCCAAGTGGGCCTCGGCGATTCATCCCAAGTTCCGCACGCCGTGGATTTCGACGATCGCGGTAGGCACAGTGGTGGCAATCTTGCCTGCTTTTCTCTCCGTTGGCCGGCTCGCTGAACTGGTGAATATCGGAACTCTGCTGGCCTTCACCATCGTCTGCGCAGGGGTGTGGGTTCTGCGCGTGCGCCATCCTGACCTGCACCGGCCCTTCAAAACGCCGTTTGTGCCTCTGGTGCCCATCCTGGGGATCATCACAGCCCTCTACCTGATGTGCAACCTGCCACGCATCACCTGGATGGTCATGATCGGCTGGCTGCTGATCGGCTTGGTCATCTACTTCAGCTACTCGATCCGCCACAGCAAGGTGCAGAAGCTGCCCACGGCGCAAGAGGGCGACTGAGTCAGCGAAGACAAGCAATATGCTCATCGAAGAAAACAAGCCGCTTGCGCCCTTCACGACCTTCGGCATCGGCGGCCCGGCGCGCTGGTTTGTCGAGGCCGCCAGCGAAGAGGAGATTGCCGAGGCCGCCACCTGGGCCAAAAAGCATGCCGCAAAGCTCTTTGTGCTGGGTGGTGGCAGCAATCTGCTGATCGCAGACGCAGGCTTCGATGGCCTGGTGCTGCGCATTGCCTTGCGCGGGATTTCGGCGCAGGATGCAACCACGCCATCGGGCCAGACGATCTATCAAGCCGCCGCCGGCGAGAACTGGGACCACTTCGTGGCGTTCTCGACAGAAGCTGGATGCGCCGGGATAGAGTGTCTTGCCGGGATTCCCGGCACGGTGGGCGGAACGCCGGTGCAGAACGTTGGCGCCTATGGGCAGGAGGTCGCCTCGGCCATCGAGCGGGTGCGGGCCTTCGACCTTCAATCGCGCGCCTTCGTGGAGTTCGCCGCGGCTGAGTGCGGCTTTGCCTATCGCCGCAGCCGCTTCAACTCGACCGACCACAAGCGCTACATCGTCACCCGCGTGGACTACCGGCTCACCCCCGGCGGCGCGCCGACGGTGCGTTACGCCGACCTGCAACGGGCGCTTGCCGAGCGCGGAGCCGAGAGCGGCGAGCCGAGCCTCGCCGAAGTTGCAGCCGTCGTCCGCCGCGTTCGCCAGTCCAAGGGAATGTTGCTGGTTGACGGCGACCCCGATTGCCGCAGCGCGGGCAGCTTCTTCAAGAATCCCGTGGTGAGCGAGGAGCAGTTGCGGCAGATTGCCGCAGTCAGCGAGAAGGCGCCGCCGCGTTTTCCCGCCGGGCCGGACGCGGAGAATCAGGGCCGGGTCAAGGTTCCCGCCGCATGGCTGATCGAGCAGGCCGGCTTCGCCAAAGGCTACGCGCTCGGCGCAGCAGCTATCTCCTCGCGGCATACACTGGCGCTGGTCAATCGTGGCGAAGCGAGCGCCGCGGAGGTGTTGGCATTGGCAGGACAGATCACAAACGCTGTCGAAGAGCGCTTCGGGCTTCGGCTGGAGATGGAGCCCGTGATGGTGGGGTTTTGAATGCGGGAATAACATTCAGGCTTTGCTCAATTCCTGCTTCAGAAAGCGAGACGACCTGAACTCCTCTATCGAGCGGCAAGGCCGGGGACAAAAAGTGATGAAAATCGATGATTTGAGGCAAAAAGAGGCCAAAAACGCATGAAAAAGGGCAAAAGTTCGTGGTTTATGTTTACTGATAAGCTAATAACTAACTATTTTATGTTATTCATTCATTGGTGTTTACATGGAATTCGTTGTCGAAAAGGCGGCTTCCATAGGGTAGGGGGGTGGGGGTAAGGCGGTTTTGGCTGGGTTTTAAGCTCGAAATCGACCTGGACGAGGCTTGGCATATAGACATTCTCCTCTCCTGGAGCTTAATTATCTGCAAAAGGCAATGCGTGGGGGCCTTCGAGGTTCCTAGTTTCCCAGGTCCGAAAATCCGGACCTGGGGCATCCGGCTCTATCCCTGGGATGCGGGGGTGAGGCGGTCGATAAGCTGCTGGATGGATTGCTTGAGGGCTGGATCGTAGGCGGCGGCGAGGGCGCGGTGGGCAAAGACGACGGCTTCGGCGGGTTTCTGGCTGGCGGCGCAGATGCGTGTGCGCGTCCATAAAGTTTTAGCCATTTGATCGCCTTGCAGCTCTGGATTTGCCTGCCAAAGAGGCTCAAGGATGCCTTCCGATTCGGCAGCGTGCGTCTCTGCCTCAGGAATTCGCTCCATTGAAAGAAAAAGATTGGCGAGGTTATTGAGAGTGATGGCGACTTCGGGCAGGTAGGCGTCCGGATTGGCGTCGGCGAGTTTGCGGCGGATAGCGAGCGCCTCGGCGTAGGCCTGCTCGGCTGAGTTCATGCGCTCGGTGACGGTGTAGAGGTTGGCGAGGTTGTTGAGCGTCGCTGCAACATCGGGCAGGAATCCGTCTGGATTGCCAACGGCAAAGTTACGGCGGATTTTAAGTGCCTCGTCGTAGACATACTCCGCCTCTTTCATTCGCTGCATTGCTCTATAGAGGAGTCCGAGGTTGTTGAGGATCGTCGCGACATTGGGCATATAGTCATTTGGATTATCAACTGCAAGTTCGCGGTATATTTTAAGCGCTTCATCATAAGCCTGTTCTGCCAAGTTCACTCGTAGGGGGTCAGTATAAAGAATTGCGAGATTACTTAATGTGGCAGCAATATAAGCTATATTGGCACCGAAATCGATCTCAGCGAGCTTGCGATATATGGCGAGCGCCTCACGGCAAGTCTCAATCGCCTGTTCAATTCGATTCGTGGCGCGGAAGACATCTGCTTTGTTGTTCAAAGTCATGGCGACATACCACAGCCAGACATTTGGATTGAACTGGGTAAGCTTACGGAAAATAGCGAGAGCCTCGGCATACATTCGCTCGGCTTCTTTCATACGATGAGTGTCGAGGTACAGGGCCGCGAGATTATTCAACACAGTGGCACGACTGGCTAAATCGGTGCATATGGGGAGAAGTGCTTCATAAGCCAGAACTGCCTCGTTGAATTGGTTGAGTTTCTGCGCAAGGTGACCATATTTATAGCCGTGTTCTGGGTCGTGGCCGAGCTGCCATGCTTTGCGGAAGTTCTCCAAGGCGGCCGGCCAATCGAAACGCAACTCACAGAGGACGCCGAGTTCGTAGAGGTCGCGGGGGAAGTTCTCGGCCCGTTTGGACTTGATGCGGTAGGCGGCGTCGAGGTCTCCGGCGGCTAGAAGCTTGGAGAGTTCGGCTTCGGCAGGCTCGCCGGAGCGGGCGGCTAACTGCTGCTTGAGTTTGCGGAGTTCTTCGGTGAGGCGGGTGATCTCGTCTTCTTTGGCCTTCCATTCCTGTTCGGGGATTCGGCCTTCCTTGCGGGCGGCGTCGTAGAAGGCTTCCAACATTTTTCGAGTGGCGGTGTCGAGGTCTTCGCCGGTGACGGGGGCGTCTTGCTTGGACGAAAAATGTTCCCAGATCGCTAAGGAGACTCTGCACAAGTCTCAAC
>PLPA01000240.1 GCA_003159355.1 Acidobacteriaceae bacterium
CGTGCCCTCCATGGCGTCTCCCAGATGCACGTAGATCACGTCACCGGGCTTGACCAGCGCATCGCCGTAATGCTGGCCGGTCCACTTCCAGTCGTCGGCGAGAAGCACAATCTCGCCCTTGCCCACGCGCGCGCGTATCTCCAGGGGGAGCACGCGAGTCACGACGGCATGAACGTAGTCGCCGGGCCCGGACTTCATCGCCCAGTCGGGATGCTTGTAGTCTTCGATGGTGCTGCCGCTGGTCAGCACGTTTTCCTGCTTGCCAACCCAGCCCCGCCGCCGCTCGTAGACAGCCAGGCCGTCCACGACAGCGCGATTGGCCGTTTGCTGCAGCTCCAAATCAAGCGTGGTTTGCACCTTCAGGCCGGCCTCGTGCACCTGCTCGGCGCCGAAGCGCTTTTCCAGCTCCTGCCGCACCTCCTCCTGAAACCACGGCGCCACCGACATCTCCGGCTGGGCAACGTGCAGTCCCAGCGGAGCCTCTCGGGCCTGCTCGGCCTGCTGGTGGCTGATGACCCGGTCCTGCTCCATCTCCGTGAGCACCAGGTTGCGCCGGTGCAGCGCCTTCTCCGGATTCAGCAGCGGCGAGTAGGCCACAGGCCCCTTGGGCAACCCGGCCAGCAGCGCCGCCTCGGTCAGCGTCAGATCGCGGGCATGCTTGCTGAAGTAATACTCCGAAGCAGCCTCAAAGCCGTACTGGCCGCTGCCCAGGTAAATCTGGTTGCCATAGAGAGTGAAGATCTGCTGCTTGGTGAAGGCGCGCTCAATCTGGATGGCGAGATAGGCCTCTTGAATTTTGCGCGTCGCGGTGCGCTCGGAGGAGAGAAAGAGGTTGCGCGCCAACTGCATGGTCAGCGTGGANNATCACGGCCTGGCGCAGCACCGGCGCAAAGTCGTCGTAGTTGACCACCACGCGCCGCTCCAGCGCAAAGGAGCCGATGATGCGGCCCTTCTGGTCGTACAGCTCCGTCAACGTCGAGGGCCGGTAGCGCTCCAGGTCGTGAATCTGCGGCAGATCGGCGGAGTAAACCAGCGTCAGCCCAGCCAGCGAGCCGGTAATCATCGCCAGCACAAGCAGCGCGGCCAGCGTGAGCTTGCCGGCCAGCTTGCGCCGCCGATTCGCGGGCACATACTCGGCCTGCAGCCGCCGCCTCCGGGCAAGCTCGCGCGGTCCTATCGGCTCGTCAGGATTGTATTCCAAGCGATTCAAGCCTCGTCGGCATTTCTCCCGCGCACGGCGGAGAAATCCTCAAGCCCAAGGCTAGCATTATCCAGCGCTGGAAGACGGTGATGAGTGCCTCGGCGTACCACGGCGTGCAAGAGCGGGAACGGAAGAAGCGTTTAGCTGTTCTTCGCCTTCAGCAGCTCAATCGCCTTCAGCAGCGGTTCGTCGCTCTTGGGCGGCGCGGCTTCATCAAACTCGTCTTCGCCCGCCGTCTCGACCACCACGGTCGGCATCACCGCTTCGTCCTGAATCTTCTTGCCGGCGGCGGTCTGGTACTTGGCCACGGTCAGCAGCAGCGCGGCGCCGTCGGGCAGCTCGATGGTCTTTTGCACCGAGCCCAGGCCGAAGCTGCGCTCGCCCACCACATCGCCGCGCTTCGCGTCCTTGATGGCCGCGGCCGTCAGCTCGGCCGCCCCATAAGTGCCGCGATTGATGAGCACGGCCAGCGACGCGTCCGTGATGAATTTGGCCGGATCGGCGGTGAAGGTCTGGCGGGGAAACTTCTGGCCTTCCAGCACAGCCAGCGTGCCCTGCTTGATGAAAAAGTTCGCCAGCCGCACTCCCTGCTCGGCGTCGCCGCCGGCCGAGTCGCGCAGGTCCAGCAGCACCTTGCTGCCAGCGGCCGACTTGATTGCGGCGGCCATCTCGTCCACCCGCGAGGCGGTCAGCGCGCCCGGCTTCAGATAGAGAATGGTCGCGCCTTCCAACTGCCGCTCGTCCAGCGCGGGTACGCCGGTGATGGCGCGGGTCAGCGTTACTTTCTCCGGATCGGGCTTGCCGGGGCGCACCACCGAAAGGGCCACCGTGCTTCCCGGCTTGCCTTCCAGCATCAGCCGGATCATCGCCAGCGAGAGCTCGCGCGTGGACAGATCGCCGATGGATTCAATCACATCGCCGTCGGCAATATGCTCTTTGGCCGCCGCCGAGCCGGGCAGCACGCTCACCACCACCGCGTAGCCATAGCGCTTGGAGGCGGTAATGCCCACCTGCGCCGCGCCCGCCGCCGGATGCTCCTTGTAGAGTGTGTACTCGGCCGGGGTCAGGTAGCTGGAGTCGGCGTCCAAGGACTCCAGCAGGCCGTGCAGCGCGCCGGTGGTCACGTCGTTGATCTTCGGCTCGGTGACGTAATCGGTCTGAATCTTATTCAGCACCTCGCTATAGACATTGTTCTGCTTATACGCGCCATCCTGGCCGCCGGCGCGCACGCCCAACAGCCCGAACTCGCCCAGGACAACGCCCGCGACCAGGGCGAGGCAGAGCGCAATGGAAAGCACGAAGACAAATCGCTGGAAGAATCGAGACANNGATACCGCAAGGGGGTGAGCGGTGCGCGAAATGCGCATCCCACGCCCGCCTCAACCTCATTGATTCCCGGTAAGGGCTAATCGGCGACATCAAGCTCCAACTGGTCGGCTTCCGATTTTCGCGCCGCTGGCGGTTTGCGCATACCCGCCGGAACGGGTGGCAGCTCGCCGGCGTGGAAGAGGTCACTGTTGACAATATTCTCCAGCAACCTCGCCTGTTCAGGATAGCCATCCACAGTTGCTTCCAGTACCCAAAGCAGCTCCAGCAGTTCGGTGGTGAATTGGCCGGTCCAGCACGAGGGATGTATGTCATTGAGTGGTGACGACTTCTTGCCCGCACCATCCTTCATACGGTACTTAAGCCAGGACTGCACAACCTTGAGGCCTGAAACCTCAAACTCATAAACTTCCAGGCTCACTGGCGCAAATCTGCCGTCGCCAACATTCAGCGTATTGGTTGTCGCGTTGTATTCGAAGGACTCTGGATAACCATCGGCGTCCCCGGGAACGGCCTTCGTGCATTTGGTTTTTCCCCGCGGAATGGAACCGCGTTGTTTTCCCTTGGGCCGGAATCGTTCACCATAGGTATGCAACCACAGCAGATGAGCGCCAACAGCGCGCAACTGCTCGAAGAGCGCGGCGTCCTTGGTGATCGGCACACGCAACTCACGTGTTTCCAATTCCTTAGCAAATCGCGAGGTGAAGTTGGGTTGCGCCAGCGCGCCATAAACATAGGCCAGAAAGTCTTCCGTCGTAACGGCGCTTGAGTATTCCTTGCGAAGCATTTCGAGCAGACCCGGCAGGACGTTAGCTTCTGATGCGTCTGCCAAACGATAAAGTGGAACCGTGTCTTTTTGTCCACGACCTGAGAAATGATGAAGGTCTGGAATCTTCGCGCAAGCCGTAAGGGCTGGTCCTGTACCAAGGAATGTAGTCAGTAGGCTCGTCAGATACACCTGCCGTTCGCTTTGGGCGCGCCACAGGCTGGGACGAAGGTAATCGCCCAGACGACTATCCGCGAGTATCCATTGACGGTCAAATGAGCGATAAGCATAGCGTTCAATCCGTGGAAAAGGAGCATCCTCAGATAACTGATCGATGGGCTCAGCAGCATTTTGCGTGCCGGGAAGCGGCGGACATTTCGAGTGAATCTTCAGGTCTCTTGTTTCCTTGAACGCGGACGGCATATCCCGCGATTTGAGCAACGCCCTCCATCGCGCCCGAAGCGTTTCGGGATCCGCACAGATGGGCCATGTACGCTTGAATTGTGCTCCCGAATGCTGCCATGGCATGAGGTCAGTCAAAAGCGGCCAATCGAAATAGTTTCCTTTCCCTGCCGGACGAAAAGCCGCTTGCCAGTCCTCGGGGCAATCTTGCCACTTCACGCCCGAAAAATCCTGGATTGCGTCGAGCGCATCAAATTTGGCCTCGCGTGTTCCTTCAATTCGAACGTAATGGACCTTCGCGGACCTGTTTTTCTTGACTTTTTTCGAGCGAACAGCCACTGCGATTGCGACAGGGGTTTGTATGGCAAAAACATTCTCGTCCTGGCGTGTACCTCGCCCCTCGCCGCCAAGGTCAAGAATCCAGATGCTATCGCACTGGCGGCGCATATGCTCTCGCATCCCGCAGAAGGCATCGCCATCGATGTAGCTCGAAGCACTAATAAAACTGACAACCCCTGGTCCGCGCAAGGTTTCTTGTTCAAAGACCTTCCATAATGCCCAACGCCAAAAGTAGACATAGAGGTTGTAAAGGTTCTTGAGGTGTACACCATGCCCGGTGGTTGTAGCAGGGTCGAGAAAATCGCGCAAGATGGCTTGATCGCCCGTTCCTTTGTCGCCCCATCGGACCCACCCGCCCGTACGGGCCTTGTTCTCCACCGTGGCAGCTTCGTTCCGATCATATGGCGGATTGCCCAGGCAAACGATGACTGGGACCTTGCTCTTGACCTTCAGCGCCTTGGCGTGCTGCTCCGCAATTGGACGCAGAAAGAGCGGCATTTGCGGCGGCTCGGCATTCGGGCTTTCCAGTGTGTCAGTAAGGTAGATATGCGTTCCGTCGCTGGGCAATTGCGCGCCCTTATCGCGCAGAGCTTGGCTCACACGCAGTTCCGCAACTGCATAGGGGCCGACCATCAACTCGAAGCCGTAGAGATTAGATGCCAGCGCGGTCGCTTGACCTGCAACTGCCCCAGTGCCTTGTTCCGATTCGACACGTCGCAGAGCGTGGTCGATAACCCCAAGCAGATAGGTTCCAGTCCCGACAGCGGGATCGAGAGTTATAACACCAGTATCAGCGAAGCCCAGAGGCTTTCCGAGAAGATTGACGAGCAGGTCGTCGATAAGGCGGACTTGACAGCGAACGACTTGGACCGGGGTGTAATAAGCCCCGGCATCCTTACGGAGTTCCGGATCGTAAACGGTGAGAAAGTCTTCGTAGAAGTAGAGCCACGGATCTTCGGGTCCGGCGAGCGTGGCGAGCGGCACCATGCCGATGACGCGCAAGAGCAAATCCACAGAGGCAGCCATCTCAAGACGCGCCCCCGGATCGGTGAGGACTTGCAAAGCGCGGGAGAGCAGATTGTGTTGGGTCTTAAGAGCGGATTCCGCTCTCTCCAGAGTAAGTGGGTTGGCCCCTTCACTTCGGCCCAGAAGCAGAGCGAAAGTGACTGTCTGCGCATAGGAGTCAGCAAATTGCTCATCCGAAGCATCCGGAAAGAGGAGTTGCCGCCAATCTTTGGCGAGTTGTATTAATGGCGAATTCGGGTTCTTCAGCGCGTCCGTCACGTCATCGCGAAGCATCCGGCACAATGGCGCCAACAAGGCAGCAAGTCCCTTCAGGTCGATCTTGCCCTTGCGGTCAGTGGGGATGGTGGGCTGCCAAAGGAAGAAATCGCGCAAGAGGTTTTCGATTGCGAGTGCATCGTTGGTTGCTACAGCCTTCTTCCCTTTAGCCACAATATCGCCAGAGAGACGAACTACATCCCCGACAAGTTTGCCCTCCCGATAAAGCGCCCAATCGTTGCCGTCCGCGTACAGGATGTTAGGGATTGCAGAGAAGCGCTTGAATTGGTTGCGGTTATGGCCTTTGAAGCGCGTTGGGGACACGCCAACCCCTGGGGCCTTCAACTCGACGTACCCGGCGAGGAGCTTATTGAGGTGAATAGCGTAGTCGGGGCGTCCGAGGTGGCCAGGTAGGGGTGTTTCGCCAGTACAGACGATGTTCCATCCCAAGGCCTCGGCGACTCCGGACATAAAATTCTCGAATGGGCCACGAAGCTGATCTTCGGGCTCGCCGATGGTCAACTGAGCCATCTTGGAAGAAACACTGGCGGCGAAGCGTTGGAGGGAGACGAGGATTGAGGTTTCAGTGCTCATTTTTTAAGCGCCTTAGTTTGTGTTGCACATTAAGCCTACCATCCCCTTCATCAGATTTGACCGGGAACACCAAGGGGTAACTGAAGCCGCAACGGCTGCGAAAAGCGAGTGGCGCACCCTTGATTCGCTCATGAAGTTAGAGGTGCCCCATCCTTCCGCGTTCTCTGCGGAAGGGTAGGAAGTCCACAAAAGCGTGCTCTCAGCGCCCGCTTAGAGCACATGAACAGGGCGGATATTGGTGAGCCTTGATGGTTCAATGGGGACAGCAGGATTGCTTGACGGGACTCGTTCTTCCGCCCCGTCTTCATCTAAGTACGAGGGTCCATTTACGTGGTCTTTTGCATTTGTACCATGATGTCACATGCCAGACCGGACTTAAGTCCTTTGAAATCTGGCGGGGACGACGAGGCTCGAACTCGCGACCTCTGCCGTGACAGGGCAGCGCTCTAACCAACTGAGCTACGTCCCCCGATGAAGCTTGCCTTCAACCGCGCCCTTACCCTGGCGGGCGGGAAGCGATTTTTGCTTCAGCAACAAGAATGAGTGTATCAGAAAGGGCGGGGCCTGGTGAGCCCAGGCGGGATCAAATTGGAAGGCCGCCCTCGGCCGGTCAGACGGCGTGCTGGCCGCGGCCGCTGGAAACGAAGCCCATATCCACGGAGATTCCCCGCACGCATTGCAGCAGGTGGCTGGCGATTGAAGGCAGCTTCTGCGCCGTCACCCGGAAGGACGGCCCGGAGACGCTCACCGCCGCCACCGGCAGCCGCTGCGCATCCAGCAGCGGCACGGCGATGCAGCGCAGGCCCTCCTCGAACTCTTCGTCGTCCACGGCATAGCCGCGGCGGCGGGTCTTCTCGATCTCCGCGCGCAGGGCTTCGGGCGTGACGATGGTGCGCGGCGTAAAGCGTTCAAAGCGGGTGCGGCGCAGCACCTCGTCCAGGCGCTCCTCGGGCAGGAAGGCCAGCATCGCCTTGCCCACCGAGGTGCAATGCACGGGGTTGCTGGCGCCGATGCGGGTGATCATGCGTACCGAGCGGGCCGGCTCAATCTTGTCGATGTAGATGACGTGCGCGCCTTCAAGAATGCACAGGTGCGCCGTCTCTTCGGTCTCGGCCACCAGGCGCCTCAGGTGCTGCTGCGAGCGCTCGCGCAGGTCAAATTGCTCGATGGCGCGATTGCCTAAATCAAAGAGCTTCAGCCCCAGGCGAAACTTGCCGCCGGCGGTGCGCTCCACCATGCGGTGCCGCTCCAGAACCATCAGGAAGCGGTGCGCGGTGCTCTTGTGCAACTGGAGGGACAAGGCAACCTGCGCCAATCCCAGCGGGGTATCGCTCTCTCCCAGCAGATCCAGAACGGCAAAGGCGCGGTCGAGGGCCTGAACTTTGTAGGTGCCTTGCGGGGCTTCGTCTCGCATGATGGTCCTTATTTCTTAAAATGACTCACTTCCAGTCTGCGGAGATTGGGACGCCATGTCAAGTTCTGATACGCATTTTTGCTTTGTGGGAGGTGGAAGAAGGGGGAAGAACCGAAGGGAAGGGTTTCGAGGTGAAGCGCGGCTTGCGGAGTTCCGGAATCTAATTATCAAAGAATACTCATGCAGATTATCCCGTCGCCGATAACCAATATAAGAAGTTGCTAAGTTTTTGAAGACTCACAACGTGCAGAACGCAACCAGGAGCAACAAATCCGCCATGTCAACAGCGATCCAAATTCCCGATACGCTTTCCCTCAGCTCAGGCGCCATGACCGTTGCGGTGATCAGCCCGAACGAGCAGCGGCGGAACGCTGCCACCATTGCTCTGGGCGAATGTCCGGGCGTCCAGATCCGGGAGTTCATCTCCTTCCCTCCCGACATTGAAAATGTTTCACGGATGCTGGGGGCTAACTACGACGTGGTGCTCATTGACCTGGACAGCAACCCGGAGTACGCCCTTGAATTGCTGGAGGGCATCTGCCTTCATGGCCGGGCCACACCCATCGTCTATTCGGCGCAGGACGATCCGGACTTGCTGGTTCGCTGTATGCGCGCCGGCGCCCGCGAATATCTCATTCTGCCCTTCCGCTCCGGCGAGATGGCCGACGCCCTGATTCGCTCCTCGGCTCTGCGTGCGGTGGTTCACGCCCCGAAAAAGACAGGCGGCAGGCTGCTGGTCTTCCTGAGCGCCAAAGGCGGCTCCGGAGTGACCACGCTGGCCTGCAATTATGCGGTCTCGCTGGCCGAGGAATCCCGGCAAAAGACCTTGCTGATCGACCTCAATCTCCCGCTGGGAGACGCCGCCATCAGCCTCGGCATCAAAGCGGAATACTCGACCTTGAACGCACTGCAGAATTTCAGCCGGCTGGATTCAAATTTACTTTCGAGTATGCTGGTGCGGCACAGTTCGGGGCTATTCGTGCTGGCCGCGCCAACGGAATTGATTACCGCGCAAACTTCTGATGACGCAGTCGATAAGCTGCTGGAAGTCGCCTGCCAGGATTTCGATTATGTGGTGGTTGACGCCGGATCGAGACTCGACCTGCAGCATACGCATCTCTTCGATGAATCCGCCACCATCTACCTGGTCACGCAGGTCGGCATCTCCGAACTGCGCAACTCTAACCGCTTGATTACAAAGCTCTCCGGCGAGGGCTGCCCGAAACTGGAAATCGTCCTCAACCGCTACGACCCGCGCTCCCTGGAGATCGACGAGGCGCAGGTGACGAAGGCTCTCACCCGCCAGGCGGAGTGGAAGGTTCCCAACAACTATATGGCGGTGCGGCGGATGCAGAACACCGCAGTCTCGCTGATGCAGGAAGACTCGCCTATCTCGCAGGCAATCAGAGAGATGAGCCGATCCGTGAGCGGCCAGCCGGCCGTCCCGGAAAAAGTAAAGAAGAAGGGCTTCAGGCTCTTCCGATGAGGGATTTGTCGCGGTGATACACACCTTTTGCAAAGTACGCAAAGTGTGCGAAACCAGATCACCGTTTTATCAAAACTGTGAAGCTATATGCAGCTGGTTTACCCCAAAATGAGCAGCTACAGGTCTCCGGTTTCGAGGAAAGTGGTGCTCTGTAGCTGTCCGGTTTTGCATGAAATGGTGATCTGAGGCGCTACGGTTTTCTATGAATCGGTTGCAAATACGTCATCAAAAATTTTGAACTCGTCCCTGATGGTGGGACTCCAGGGTGTTTGGGGGCGAAGATTTGGCGGTTTTTTCTGACTATGGATGGTCAAGTTTCAGGGACCAAGGATCAGAGATCAGTGATGGGCTACCCGGTCTTTGTCGATTGGTCCAAGGTGGGCACCCGGCCTCAGGGGCTAAAGCCCGGCAATCTTCGGGTGCCTTTTCAGCACGACTGAAATCGGGCCCTGATACAAAGCGGCGGGTTGGGGTTCACGGTCTCCCAAGTACGAAAAGCGTGGCCTGGGCCACCCAATCATTTTGGGTTAGTCAGACCTGGGGCACCCGCCCGGCAGGGCGAAACAAACACGAAAGTATGAGGTATCCGGCGTGGCACCCATCACGCAGCTGCGCTTTGAAGTAGTATCCTCAATCTGGTATTGTGTTCATGAGTATCGAATATGACTACTAAGCGAATCCATTCGGTCGAAGTTCCAGAAGATGAGCAAGGCATACTCGCTAGTATCCTTAGGCTTTCCGACCCCGCATTGGATGGCCTTGAGCGTGCACTCTGTCAAGCCCGCCCAACCCTCGACAAATCTGAGCTAATCTCTCAACTACGTGAAGAGCCCAGTCTAGCTAATGTGCAGGATTTGAGTCAGATCGTAGGTTCACTCTTAAGTATCGCGGGCACCGCATATTCTGGAGGGACTGCGATAGACGAGCTTCTCGACGCTGTCATTGATGGGATCAAGAACGATGATGTCGTCGAACTCTCGGACTCCGATGCCCAGATTATGAAATTTCGACTAGCGAAGCTTGCGAAAACCAAGTCTGTGGAACTAGGCGCGAAGGCTATCCAACTTTTAGGAGCAAATGATCGATCTTTTGATTCCGCTCGAGTCATCACCGATTTTCGGCCAATCTATTCCGGCGACGGGGCCAATGTCGCGGCAGGGGTTATCGTGCATCAACTCGCGATTCGTTCTTCACATAATGGTCGAACCGAAGCAACGTACATCGCGTTGGACTCAACAGATCTAGCCTCACTGGGCGCTTCTGTCACACGTGCGCTAAAAAAGGACAAATCGTTGAGAGACTTTGCGCGGGCATCGAGTACACCAATATTAACCCCACCCCCAGAATGAGGAGGACATCGCGTGTTAGCAAGTAGAATGGAACGAGTTCTGGCTTCTAGTAAGCGTGAACGCACCTTCTCTGGTGCTTCCTACAAGGTTCGGTCACAGAAGAGTCAAGTCCTAAATCTTCT
>PLPA01000074.1:0-3355 GCA_003159355.1 Acidobacteriaceae bacterium
GGAAGCGGGAGGGCAATCGGAGCGGCCCGGCAATCGCAGCCCCATTCGGAATCCCATTCCTTGCGCCTGTTTTGCGCCGCCCGGTAAACTTGCGCCCTCCGTTTTCCGTCTACCCTGTTTGGGGGAAGCTATGGGAACTCATTTTCGCTGCCCGTGCTGCGGATGCAAGACGCTGGACGCGCCCGGCGCGCTGGCCCTTTGCCCGGTCTGCTGGTGGGAAGACGACGGCCAGGAAGACGTGGACGCCGCCGAGGTTCGCCTGACGGTGAACGGCGCCCTCAGCCTGGACGAGGCTCGTACCCACTACGCCCATTGCGGCGCGGCCCATCCCCGCTTTCTGCCGTACGTCCGCAAGCCCCAACTCACTGAGCAGTAGACCGGGGTCCCCACGGACAGGTCTTCGTCCGTGGGGTGGAGCAGTGCCTTTCCCGGTCCCCTTTTGCACTGAAAGCTCTCCGCTCGGTTTGATTCTTCCAGCAAATCCTCTTACCATGAGATGAGGCCGTTCCCTGTCCGCACGGCGCTGGTAAAGTCCCGCGCGGCAGTCCGCGGCGGCAACTTACCGCCATACATGGTGGTTTGTGGCTCAAAACAGGCGGTTTATCCCTCATTCTGGCAGTTGGTTCGGCGCGTACAGCGCATGGAAGGCAAAACGTTGAGTTCTACCGACACAGTCGATAACATCCCCCAATCTGACGTGGCCGAGGGTTCGAACGAAAGCCTCGAACAGGCGCACGATCACGCCGGTCACGATCATGACCATGCCGGTCACGACCATCCGCATGGCCCGATCCTGAATCCGGAGTGTACCCGCGAACTGGTGCTGGACATTCCCGCCGAAGAAGTCTCCAAAGCCTATCGGACGGTGACCGGCAACTACCGGAAGTACGCCAAGATACCCGGCTTCCGCTCGGGCAAGGTGCCGGAAACTGTCATTCGCCGCCGCTTTGCCGAGGGAATCCGCAAAGACGTGATCGACGGCCTGTTGCCTGAACGCTTCAATAAAGCGGTCCTCGAGCTGGGCGTCAGGCCGGTTGGTGAGCCGCGGGTACTGGAGTTGACCGTCGAAGACGGCCAGCCGCTGCACGTGAAGGCGGTTTTCGAGTACGTCCCGGAGTTTTCCATCGAGGGCTATCAGTCGGTCACCGTCGAGAAGCCGCCGGTGGAGATCACCGAGGAGGAGTACCGGCGCGAGATCGAGCAGTTGCGCGAGTCGCGCGCCACCATCGAGCCGGTCGAGGAAGACCGCGCTCTCAAGGACGGCGACTGGGCGCAGATCACCTATAGCGGTTTGATTGCGGACGAGGCCGAGGCGCCTCCGGTGGCCGGTGAAGACACGCTGGTCGAAATTGGCGGCAAGGATACCGTCGAGGCCTTCTCGGCCGTGCTGCGCGGGGCCAAGGTTGACCAGGAACTGAAGGCCGAGGTGATCTACCCGGCCGATTACGCCGAATCCAAGCTGGCCGGCAAGACGGTGGCCTACAACGTCACGGTCAAGGCTATCAAGAAGCGCACCGTGCCGGAGCTGACCGACGAATTTGCCCAGGAGCTGGGCCAATACGAAAACCTCGCGGATCTGGAAACCCGCGTGCGCGACCATTTGGCCAGCCGCAAGCGGCGCAGCGTGGAGGGTGAGACCAAGGACCGGCTCTTCGCCGCAATGGGTGAGAAGTTCGCCTTTGCGGTTCCTGAAGCTCTGGTGCAGGAGCAGATTGACACGCGCCTGGAGCGGGGGCTGCGCGCCCTGGCGGCTCAGGGCATGGAAACGGAGCAGATGCGCAAGCTGGACTTTGCCCGTCTGCGCACGGCCCAGCGCGACGGCGCCGTGGCCGAAGTGAAGACAAACATTCTGCTGGACCGCATCGCCGCTGAGGAAAAGATCACCGTGAGCGACGAGGAATTGGACCGCGAACTGCAACTGGCGTCACTCCAAGCCCGCGAACCGATCGAGGCCCTGCGGGAGCGTTTGACGGCCGACGGCGGGCTGACTAGAATTCGGGAGCAACTGCGGCGCGAGAAGACCGCGACCGCGCTGTATGAGCGTCTGCCCGCGTAGGGCGGCACAACGAAACAGGATCGAGAAGAAGGTTTCATGGCATTGGTTCCCATGGTGGTTGAGCAGACGAGCCGGGGCGAGCGCGCCTACGACATCTACTCCCGTCTGCTGCGCGACAACATCATCTTCCTGGGCACGCCCATCGACGACCAGATCGCCAATCTTGTCGTGGCGCAGTTGCTCTTTCTCTCCGGCGAAGACCCGGAGAAGGATGTGCATCTTTACATCAACTCTCCGGGCGGCTCCATCACCGCCGGCCTCGCCATTTATGACACCATGCAGTTCATCAAGAACAAGGTGGAGACGATCTGCATCGGCCAGGCGGCCAGCATGGGAGCTTTTCTGCTGCTGGCCGGCGCCAAGGGCAAGCGCTTCGCCCTGCCCAACTCGAGGATTCTCATTCATCAGCCGTCGATGGGCGGATTGAGCGGCCAGGCGACGGACATCGACATTCACGCCCGCGAGATTCTCCGCATCCGCGAGATTACCAATAATCTGATCGCCAAGCATACCGATCAGCCGCTGGATCGCATCGAACGGGATGTGGAGCGGGACTTCATCATGAACGCGCAACAGGCCAAGGAATACGGCATTGTCGATGAGATCATCGACCGGCCGAGAACGTAATGAGTGAGTGAGTTTGAAGCCTATCACTCAGCAGGAAGGAGCGATCGAAGATGGGATTCATTGAGGAAGGACGTCAACTGATCCAGGACTTCGTGACCCCGGAGATCCGCTCGATCGATGCCCGGCTCAGCGCAGTTGAAAAACGCCTTGAATCGCTTGAGACCAATGTTGATAAACGGTTCGATTCGTTTGAAAGCAAAATGGAACGAAATCAAGCTCAGGTATTGGACACGCTGCACAGGATGGAGAACTATAGCCACATTCTGGAACGCCTGGCGCGCCTCGAAAACAAACTTCAAAATGTTGCGTAGCTCCATTCACGCAACGAAATCCAGTTAGCTCGTCGGAAGAGGGAGCCATCCAATGATGAAACCGCGCGGGGGACCGGAAGAAGCGCTGCGCTGCTCGTTCTGTCACAAGTCACAGGACGCCGTGGCCAAGCTGATTTCTTCGCCCAGCGACTACCCTCGCGCCTACATCTGCGACGAGTGCGTGGCTGTCTGCAACTCGATNNATCGGCCAGGACCAGACCAAGAAGAAGCTGGCGGTGGCCGTTTACAACCATTACAAGCGCATCCAGATGAACAAGGTGCGCAACAACGAAGTGGAGCTGACCAAGTCGAACATCCTGCTCATCGGCCCCACCGGCTCGGGCAAGACGCTGCTGGCGCA
>PLPA01000074.1:3467-3733 GCA_003159355.1 Acidobacteriaceae bacterium
AACGTGCCGCCGCAGGGCGGACGCAAGCACCCGCATCAGGAGTTCACCGCCGTGGACACCACCAACATCCTGTTCATCTGCGGCGGGGCGTTTGTGGGCCTGGAGCGCGTGGTGGGCCGGCGCGTGGGCAAGAAGGCGCTGGGCTTCAAGACCATCGACGCCTCCGAGGGCGATGCCGCCACCAGCCGTTCGCATCGCGACACCGAACTACTGCGCAAGACCGAACCGCAGGATCTGATCAAGTACGGCCTGATCCCCGAGTTTGT
>PLPA01000286.1:0-3305 GCA_003159355.1 Acidobacteriaceae bacterium
CCCAAAAGACAGGCAAGGCCTAAGCCGACGATGATCGTTAGAACGACAGTAAGGCCAATGGCGTGCAGCCGTGCGATGAAATAAGAGCGCGAGTCCTCGATCTTGTAAACGATATTGAGAGTGTCCTGGATGGCCGAAATGCCGACGGATGCGGACCAAATGGCGGCAACGAGTCCAAGAGTCACCTTGCCCGAGGAGGCGGCCGCCGTCGTCTCGTTAAAGGTATCGAGGACGGCGCCCAGGGCAGAAGTGGGAATGACGAGCGCGAGATAATCCAGCAGCTTGTCGAAAACCTGCGGCGCCGATCGAGCCGCCAGGCCGAGAATCGAACTGGCGCAAAACAGAGTGGGAAACAGAGCGAACAGGAAGTAAAAGCCCAGCTCCGCGGCATGACCGAAGAGACGATCGGCGTTCACAGCCTTCCAGGTGCGCCGGGCCACCACGCGGACGGGAACACGTTGCAGGTTCCAAAGCGACTCAAGAGGAGAATGGGACACAATCTCCCAGATCCGCCGCTGACGGCGATTCAATCGCTGGTCCACGTTGGAACTCGCGTCCGTCATGAGGGCTCCTTGACTCCTGCAGCCGCCCGCGAACCGATTGTAGACGGGTAGCCCGCTCCTGGACCAACTATAAACGCTTGGGTGGGTGGCCCAGGTCCGGATTTTCGGACCTGGGAATCCTCGAACCCCAACTCGCCGGACGCCTCACCCTGAAACTGCTGCTACCGCCCGCAAATTTGGCCAGTTTTATGCAAAAGTATCTCTAGTTTTACGAAAAGCCTTTTTCGCGCGTCTCCTGTACCTTTAATCGGCTTCCACGCCGAGTAAAAGGGCAATCACGCTCCGCTGCGCTTGCCGGCGCGGATGCGGCGAATCTCTTCCATGCGCTGGGCTAATAGCTTCTCCCGGCCCTCCTGCGTGGGGTGGTAGTAGCTGCGGCCCTTGAGTGAGTCGGGCAGGCAATCCATGTCGGCGACGCGGCCCTCTTCGTTGTGGGCGTAGCGGTAGCCCTTGCCGTAGTCCAGCTCCTTCATCAGCTTGGTCGGCGCGTTGCGCAGGTGCAGAGGGACCGGCTCCTGGCGGGTCTCTTCGACCTCCCGCTGCACGGCGCCGTAGGCGGTATAGACCGAGTTCGACTTGGGCGCGAGGCATAGATAAACCACTGCCTCGGCCAGCGCCAGGTCGCCCTCGGGCGAACCCAAAAAGTCGATGGCCTCCTTGGCGGAGAGAGTCAGATTGAGCGCCTCGGGAGCGGCCAGGCCGATGTCCTCGACGGCCATGCGCACAACGCGGCGGGCCAGATAGAGCGGGTCTTCTCCCGCGGCGAACATCCGCGCCAGCCAGTAGAGCGCGGCGTCGGGGTCGCTGTTGCGCACGCTCTTGTGCAGCGCCGAGATCAGGTTGTAGTGCTCCTCGCCGGATTTGTCGTACATCAGCACGCGCTGTTGCACGGCATCACTGGCCAGTGCCCGATCAATGCGCTTTGCGCTCGCCTGAGCCGGATCATGCGCCAGTTGCGCGGCGACCTCCAGCGTGTTGTAGGCGTTGCGGCAGTCGCCGCTGGAGTAGCTGGCGATCATTTCGAGCGCATCGTCGTCAGCGGTCAACTCCAGAGAGCCGAGACCGCGCTCACGGTCTTCCAGGGCTCGCCTCAGCAACGCGGTGATCTGTTTGTCGGTGAGCGGTTCGAGCACATAGACGCGGCAGCGCGAGAGCAGCGCCGAAATAATCTCAAAGGAAGGATTCTCGGTCGTTGCGCCGATCAGCCGGATGGAGCCGCGCTCGACGTAGGGCAAAAAGGCGTCCTGCTGCGCCTTGTTGAAGCGGTGAATCTCATCGATGAACAGGATGGTGCGCGAGTGCATCTGCGCGGCCTGCGCGGCGGCGACCATCACCTGCTTGATCTCCTTGATGCCGCTCATCACGGCGGAAAACTCGATGAAGGTGGCCTTGGTGGTCTCGGCGATGATCTTGGCCAGCGTGGTCTTGCCCACTCCCGGCGGACCCCACAAAATCATGGAGCCGGACCCCGATCCGTCGAGTTGGTCGCGTTCGATCTGCACGCGCAGCGGTTTGCCGGGGCCAACCAGGTGCTCCTGGCCGCTCAGCTCATCCAGAGAGCGCGGGCGCATCCGCTCTGCCAGTGGCGCGGTGCGCAGCGGGCCTTGCGGGCCTTCCGGTTCGCCGTCAAAAAGACTCATCGCGCGCTCCCGGTCAATGAGTCTGTGCGCCCCATCCTCACCGCGTCTTTGTCTTTGCGGCTAGGGGGGGAGGTAAGGCTCTCAGCCCGCTGCCGCGAAGCCTCATAGAGCAGTACGCTGACCGCGACGGCCGCATTCAGGCTTTCCACAGGACCGGGGCAGGGAATCGTCACTGCTCCATCGGCCTGTGCAGCCAGCTCTTCTGGCACGCCGTTGCCTTCATTGCCAATCACCAGCGCCACCGGCCCGGCAAGATCGATGCGGTTGGCCGGTTCGGCTCCATGCACAGCGGTGGTCCAGATCTTCACGCCGGCCTCCCGCAAGCGTGCAAAGCAATCTTCCGCGCTCACGGAAAGCAGTGGGAGCCGAAAGACGCTGCCCGCCGAGGCGCGCACCGCTTTGGGATTCCAGGCGCTCACGGTTCCGGGCAGGCTGACGACGGCCTGAGCGCCGAAGGCCTCCGCGGAGCGCAGAATCGTTCCCAGATTGCCGGGATCCTGCAAACCGGCCAGCACAACAATGAGTGGGGAGCCCTTCGTCTGTTCTCCGAGAACGTCGGCCCAATCCCAGCGTGGCGGCTCAACCAGCGCCGCAACCGGCTGCGGCGTCTCCGTGGCCAGCGCCGACTCCAGCAGTTCCCTGGGCACAAGCAGCACCTCGGTCTCCGCCGGCAAGTGCAATCCTTCCAGCAGGTGCTCCGCGCCCTGCGCAACAAAGACGCAACCTATGCGCAGGCCCGCGCGCAGAGCCTCTTCCAGCAGGTTTGGCCCTTCGATGCCCGCCAAACTGCGGCTGTCGCGGCCAGCCAGGCCGCGCGCGCCTTGACCGGGGTGGGCCAGCGCGCCGCGCAACTCTTTCAGGCGGGAATTCTGTTTACTCTGTACAATGCGAAAAGGCATAGGTGCGAATCCAGTTGCCGCTTAGCCGATTCTAAGCCGTTTTGCCGGATGGGGGGCAGGACGATCTTCTGGTTCAGCCTGACCCAAGCGGCCGCAGAACCGGCGTCGTGCTGGTTTTCGCTTTTGCGGCATCCCATGAACTGAGGTTGACCTGCGTGTTCGCGGAGATCTTGCGCGTCCATCCCGATGAACCAGAGCCGGAC
>PLPA01000286.1:3316-9610 GCA_003159355.1 Acidobacteriaceae bacterium
ACCCGCCAAAAGCAAAAGCCCTTGTCGCTGCTGATCGGTTCGCTGGCCCAGGCGTATGAGCTGGCCCGCGACACCGACACCCTGCTGGACAAGCTGGCGGAGCGCTTCTGGCCCGGTCCGCTGACGATCATCGTGAGGGCCGGCGGCAAGCTGCCGCTGCGCTCCACGGCGAATACCGGCAACGTGGCCTTGCGCGTGCCCGACGCCGCCATTCCCCGCGCGGTGGTGGAGCGCTTTGGGCTGCCCATCACCGCGACCTCGGCCAACCTGCAAGGGGCCTCCGAGTGTACCAACGCAGCCTGCGTCCGCGACCAGATCGGCGACCGCATTCCGCTCATCATTGACGGCGGTCCCACCGGCCACACGCTGCCCACCACCATCGTCGATCTCTCGCTGGGGCCGGGACGCTGGGAGATTTTGCGCGTGGGCGCCATCGCCACCCACGAGATTGTCATGGCATTGCAAAGATGAACCGAAGGCTCCCATGAAGCGCCCGACCACGCCAAACCGCCGCAACTGGGCACTTCGTGCCGTTCTGGTTCTGTTGCTGTTGTGTGCGCTATGCGCTTTCGGCTGGTGCCGCTGGGTCTACGTGCAGATTGAGCGCTATGCCGTCGAGGATCATGCGGCGCAGGCCGACGCCATCGGCGTCTTCGGCGCGGCGGAGTACGACGGCCGGCCCTCGCCGGTCTACCGCGCNNGCGGCGACCAGTACAACGAAGGCGCCGTGGGCCGCGAGTACCTGGAAGGCATGGGCGTACCGGAGAGCGACATCATTGCCGAAACCGAGAGCCGTAACACCGAGGAATCGGCCCGCCGCATCGCCGTGATCGCCCGCGCCAACGGGTTGCGCCGCCTGGTCATCGTCAGCGACGGAACCCATCTCTTCCGCATTCATGAAATCTGCGCTGCCGAAGGTCTGGACGTGCTCACCTCGCCCCGGCCCCGTGTGGCCGTCGAGGGCGGCTCAAAAGAGGCTGAGCGCATTGAGCATGAGATTCTCAGCTACACGGCCTGGAGGCTCCATCTGCACTGAAATGGAACCGCCAATGCTCATCTATCGTATCTTCAACTGATCGTGATTTCGTGCATTTGAGGGAGGCATCGACAATGGCCGTCTTTTGTCAACGCTGTGGGACCGAGTTGCCGCCGGGCGTGCGTTTCTGTTCAAGCTGCGGCGCGGTCATTCCCGTCGCCCCATTCGTTTCCGGCAGGCCGCTCTTCCGCCCGATTGTGGGCCGCCAGATTGCCGGAGTCTGCATCGGCCTGGCGCAGACCTACGGCTGGGACGTCTCGCTGGTCCGCATCTTCACGGTGATCGGGTTATTCTTCTCCGGCGGGCTGGTGGCCGTGGCCTACCTGGCCTGTTGGGTCGGCATTCCCGAAGAGACCATGCCGCTGCCGTAAGCGAATTCTAGGTGGGTATGAACGCAACTTATCGATCCGACGGGGCGACACTGGCCTTTCGCGACTCCGGGGCTGGCTTGCCCGTGGTCTTTCTTCATCCCACGCCGCTCGATGGAGATTACTGGCGGCCGCTCATCAACGAGTTGGCCGGCGTGCGCGCCCTCGTTCCCGACCTGCGCGGCCACGGCGGCTCGGAGTTGGGAACCCTCCTTGTGGGCGGATTTGCCTTGGTGAGCGACGCGCCTGTGCTGTCCATGGCGCGGCTGGCCGCGGATGTTTTGGCACTCCTTGACCATTTAGAAGTGCCCGCGGCACTCTTCGCGGGCTGCTCCATCGGCGGCTACGTGCTGCTGGAGCTTTGGCGGCAGGCCCCGGAGCGGGTACGCGGACTGGCCTTCGTCTGCTCCAAGCCGCAGCCGGATGCGGCGGCCAACCTCACCCGCCGCGCCGCCACCATCGCCCAGGCGCGAGCCGGCAGCAGCGCGGCGCTTCTTGACGGCATGGCCCAGAACCTGATCGGCGCAACCGCCCGCGAACGCCATCCCGAGATCGTAACCGAATTGCGCGCCCGCATGACGCTGACCCCGGAGGCCTTTGTCGCCGTGCAGGCTGGCCTCGCCACGCGTCCAGATTCCGTGCCCACCGTGGCCACCATCACCGCTCCCATCCTGGCCATCGCCGGTGGCGAGGATACAGGGATCGCTCCCGCCGAGATGGAAGCCTTCCGCGCCGCTCCCGGGGGATGCGAATTCCATCTGCTGCCGGACGCCGGCCACTTCGCCGCCTATGAACAGCCGCGGAAAGTCGCCGCGCTCATGGCCGCGTGGCTGCGGCAGTTTGCGCAACAATAAGCGCGTAGGATGAAGCGTGGAGGCTCGCATGTTCACGCCGCTACCTATAGGATTTGTTCGCACTCCCTTCAAGGACGCATCCGCGATTCCCAAAGGGCTTGGCGCACAGCACCCGGAAGAGGGCGTGCTAGATATTCTGCCCGAGTTTGCCCTTGGCCTCACGGACATCGAGGGTTTTTCGCATCTGATCGTGCTGTGGGCCTTCGACCGTTCTGACGGCTTTGATCTGCTGGTCACGCCGCCCACGGACGACCGCCCTCACGGCGTCTTCACTACCCGCTCGCCGCGCCGCCCCAACCCCCTCGCCCTGACCATCGTCGAACTGTTGCGCCGCGAAGATAGCAAACTCCATGTGCGTGGCGTGGATATGATCGACGGAACGCCGATCCTCGACATCAAGCCCTATCTCTCCAACGTCCCCGCGGAGAAACTGCGCCGCGGATGGCTGGCCGAGGCCGAAGCGCGAAAAGGCTGAACCCATCAGCCTGCCTTACCCGGAGCGCCTTGCGCCGGCATCGCAGTAAAATACTGTAGGCTCAAAAGAGAATTCTTTCTCCGGAAGTTGACTTTGACCCTTGCTTCGCCCTCATCCCCGCGTCCCTTTTATTACCCGCAGCCGGCGAGCGCCCTGCACTGCGGCAAACTCTCGCTGGAGGCGCTCGCCAAGCTGCACGGCACGCCGCTCTACGTCTATTCCGCCGACCAGATTTTGGAACGGCTCGCGCTTTTTCAGCAAGCCTTCGCCGGCCGCGATCACCTGGTCTGCTACTCGATCAAAGTCAACTCGGCTCTGGCAATCGTCAAGCTGCTCACCGAGCGTGGCGCGGGGGTGGACATTGTCTCCGGCGGCGAGCTTGACCGCGTATTGGCTGCCGCGCCGGAGGCGGTGGGCCGGGTAGTTTTTTCCGGCGTGGGCAAGACGGCGGCGGAGATCGATCTTGCGCTGACGGCGGGCATTCTCCAATTCAACGTTGAGAGCGCGGGGGAGTTGGAACTGCTCGCCGCCCGCGCCGCCAAGCTGAGGAAGAAGGCGCGCTTCGCTCTGCGCGTGAACCCCGACGTCTTCGCCGAGACGCATCCCTACATCTCCACCGGCCTGCGCGAGCACAAGTTCGGCGTGGATATTCGCCAGGCGCTGGCAATTTACAAGAGCGCGGCCGGCAAGCGCTGGCTTGAGGCTTATGGCGTCAGCTTCCACATCGGCTCGCAGATTCGCGCGGCAGCGCCTTTTGGAGCGGCGATGGAGCGGGTGAGCAAGCTGCTGCGCCAGCTCCAGCGCGCTGGCATCCACCTCCAAACCGTCGATGCCGGCGGAGGCCTGGGCATTGATTACCATGCGGGCAGCTTCGACGCCGCCGCCAAGGTGCGCGAGTACGCCGCCGCCATAGAAAGCGCCCTCGGAGCCTTCGAGGGCCGCCTGCTGCTGGAGCCGGGGCGCTTCCTCGTCGCCCAGGCCGGCACTCTTCTCGCGCGTGTGCTCTACGTCAAGCGCACCGGCAAAAAGACCTTTGTGATTACCGACGCCGCGATGAACGACCTCATCCGTCCCGCGCTCTATCAGGCCTATCACGAGATTGTTCCGGTGCGGCTCAGGGAAGGGAAGCCGCGCATCGTGGACGTGGTGGGGCCGATCTGCGAATCGGGCGATTTCTTTGCCCACGACCGCAAGCTCCCGCCCGTCGAGCCGGGAGACCTTGTCGCGATTCTCGACGCCGGAGCCTACGGCATGGCGCAAAGCTCGAACTATAACACCCGCCTGCGTCCCGCCGAAGTGCTGGTGGAGGGCGCGCAGGCCAGGCTGATCCGCCGTCGCGAGACGATCGCCGACCTGCTGGCGCCGGAGATTTTATGATCCATCTATTGGTACGCGTGAAAAGCAGCGGTATGATTTGAGGTGAGGTTGCCATGGAGGAAAACCGCATCACCATCGAGCCTGGGAAGCGCTCCGGCCAGCCCTGCATCCGCGGTCTGCGCATTACGGTCTGGGAGGTTCTGGGTTGGCTGGCGACGGGTGTCCGCGAGGATCAGATTCTCGCCGACTATCCGGAGTTGGAAGCCGCCGATTTTCCCGCCATCTTCGACTACGCTTCGCGCATAGGCCGGCGTGTGGCGTTGTGAAGCTGCTGCTGAGTAGAAATCAATTCCACAAATATTAACGGAGGATTCGCATGGCGAAAGTAACATTGCTTTTTGCGGTTCTACTGATTGCTCTGGGCCTGGTTGGCTTTTTTGGCACAGGCCACACGCACTACACCGCGCTGATTCCCGCCTGGATCGGCCTTGCGCTGGGCATTGGCGGCCTTCTCGCCATCAGTCCCGATGAGCGCCGGCGCAAGCTCTTCATGCACATCAACGTGACCCTGGGCTTGGTCGGCTTTGTGGGAACATTCGCCGAAATCATCCGCAGTTGCGCCTCCGCCAAACCGCTGGACCTGACGGCCACGGCGGCGAAGCTGGCGCTGGCCTGGCTGCTGTTGATTTATGTCTTCCTCTGTGTGCGCTCCTTCCTCGTCGCGCGGCGCTCGGGGAAGGTCTAACGCATGGGGACGATGCGGCCCAGCGGAATGAATATGGGAGCGCGCGCCGAGCGAACCTCGCGCGGACGCGGCGCGCGTGCGGGCCAGGACGATCTGCCTAAGCGCAAGCCAGACCTCAAGAAGCTCTGGCCGCAGATCAAATCGCTGGTCAAACCGCGCCTGGGGCTGCTGCTGGCCGGCATGGGGCTGATGGTCATCAACCGCTTTGCTGGACTGGTGCTTCCTTACACCTCCAAGCCGCTGCTGGACAAAGTACTCAATCAGGCGCATCCGCGGCCCGATCTGCTGCCGGGCTTCATCGCGCTGGTGTTCTCTGCCATGGTGGTGCAGGCCATTACTTCGTTCTCGCTGACGCAGTTGCTCTCCAAGGCCGGCCAGCGGCTGATCGCCGAGATGCGCCGCCAGGTCCAGAGGCACGTCGGGCTGCTTTCGGTCTCCTACTACGATGAGAACCGCACCGGCACGCTGGTCGCCCGCATCATGACCGACGTCGAAGGCGTGCGCAATCTGGTCGGCACTGGCCTGGTTGAGTTCGTCGGCGGCCTGCTGACCGCCGTGCTGGCCTTTCTCTTTCTGCTGCATCGCAGCGTTGAGGTAACTCTGACGGTCTTTGCCATCATGGGATCATTCGTCTTTGTCTTGCAATACGCCTTCAGGATCATTCGTCCCATCTTCCGCGAGCGGGCCAAAATCAATGCGGAGGTCACGGGCCGGTTGACCGAGTCGCTAGGCGGCGTGCGGGTCATCAAGGGCTATCACGCCGAGGAGCGCGAAGCTGGGGTCTTCTCACGCGGCGTTGAGCGCCTATTGGCCAACGTGATGAAGTCGTTGACCATGACCAGCTCGATGTCTGCCGCCTCAACCACCGTGCTGGGCCTGGTTTCGGCTATCGTCATGTGGCTGGGAGGCCATCGCGTACTGGCCGGCACTTGGACCGTCGGCGACTATTTCAGCTACAACATGTTTCTCGCCTTCATGATTGCGCCGGTCTTTCAGATCGTGAACATCGGTACGCAACTGACCGAGGCCTTTGCCGGACTCGACCGCACCAACGAAATCATGTCGGAGCTGGAGGAGAACCAGAGCCCCGAACGCACGGTGAAGATTCCGCCGATTCAAGGCACAGTGCGCTTTGAAAATGTCGAATTTGCCTACGACGCGGACAAGCCTGTCCTGCATGGCGTCAGCTTCCTCGCCGAGCCGGGAACGGTGACCGCGCTGGTCGGCTCCTCAGGATCGGGCAAGTCCACGATGATCAGCCTGCTCTGCGCCTTCCACACGCCCTCCAAAGGCCGCGTGCTGGTGGATGATGTGGACCTGGCGCACGTGGACTTGAACACCTTTCGCTCGCAGTTGGGCGTGGTGCTGCAAGATTCGTTTCTCTTTGACGGAACGATTCGCGAGAACATTCTTTTTTCGCGTCCCGATGCCACCGAGGAGGAGTTTCTCTTTGCCTGCCGCACGGCCCGCGTGGACGAGTTTGCCGAGCGCTACGAGGA
>PLPA01000204.1 GCA_003159355.1 Acidobacteriaceae bacterium
TCCGGCTTGCCGGGCGTCGCCACCGAACGATTACGGCCTGGAAACAGGAGTGAAGATGCTCGGGCATTCGCATAACGCGATGGCCTTAGTCCAATACCCACAGTTCACCGCGACGGCCTGGGCAATGCGCTCAGGCCGCCGTTCTTTTGGGGAGCCGGAAGGCCGGCGAGCCGGGACAGGCGGCTCTGCGGTACACTCAGGGCCATGCGGGTCTTCGGCATCGATTGCGGAACGGAAGTGACCGGGTACGGCGTGGTCGAGTCGGACGACGCGGGGCGGCAGCCGCGCCTCACGATGAAGGCGATGGGGGCGATCCGGCTGGTCAAGTCCAAGACGACGGCCGAACGGCTGGAACAGGTTTTCGTGGCGCTGAGCGCGGAGCTGGAGCGCTGGAAACCGGATGCGGTGGCCATCGAGGAGGTCTTCTACTCGGTGAACGCCAAATCGGCGCTGAAGCTGGGCCAGGTGCGGGGCGTGGCTCTGCTGGCCGCGGCGGTGCAGGGGCTGCCGGTGGCCGAGTATGCGCCGCTCAAGATCAAGTCCAGCGTGGTGGGCTACGGGCTGGCAAAAAAAGAGCAGGTCCAATTCATGGTGGCGCGCCTGCTGGAACTGGCTGAAGTGCCGCAGCCGGCCGACGCCGCCGACGCCTTGGCCGTCGCCATCTGCCACATCCACACCGCGCAGACGCTGGCTGCGCAAGGGGCGCCGCGCCGCTCTTGATCAGGTTGAAAGATAGATGGGTGCCCCATTCTCGCCGCGTTCTTGTTTTTGCGGCGGAGCCTGCCCTGAGCGTAGTCGAAGGGGTGGGAAACCACGAACCCAAACGGTTTTATTCATGAGGAGCTAAGCGTCTCCAGTGCGTGCCAGAGCGCGGCGAAGCTCTCGATGGGCAGCGCCTCAGCACGCGCCATGGGGTCGATTGCGGCCTCTGCCAGCGCGGCGGCAACGGAGGCGGGCGGAAGACCGGCGGCGCGCAGGTTGTTGGCCAGCGTCTTGCGCTTCTGCGCAAAGGCTGTGCGCACGAAGCGCAGGAAGCTGGCTTCTTCGACTTCCAGCTCATCGAAGCGCGGCGCAAATCGCCAGCGGAAGACCGTCGAGTACACCTCGGGCGGCGGCGAGAAGGCGGCGGGAGGCAGCGTGAAGAGGCTCTGCGCCGGTCCGTAGAGCTGCACTGTGACCGAGAGCAGTCCGTAGTCGCGCGAGCCGGGCTGGGCGGTGACGCGGTCGGCCACCTCGCGCTGCACCATGAGGACGGCGCGGTCGAGCGCGGCGTGGCTGGCGGCCAGCTTGAGCAGAATCTGCGAGGTGATGCCGTAAGGCAGGTTGCCGACCACCAGCAGGCGCTCGCCCGCCGTCGCCGCGGCCGCCGCAAAGTCGAAGCGCAGCGCGTCCTCGTTGATGACGGTGACGCCGGCTGTTGGATCCAACAAAAACTCGACGCGCAACCCGGCGGCCAGCTGCGGGTCCAGCTCGACGGCCAGCACGTGGGCGGCGCGGGCGGCCAGCGCCGCGGTAATCGCGCCGCGGCCGGGGCCGATCTCGACCACCGTGCGGCCGGTGAGATCGCCGATGGAGGCCGCGATGCGCTGAATGGCCTGGGAATCGACGAGGAAGTTCTGGCCGAGCTTGGGTTTGGCGGGCATGGGCTGACTTGATGGTAGATGAAGGCGGAGGGTTCTGGCGGCCTGAATGGAAACTCCGCCATGGATTCTATTCGCCTCCCATGGCGCGCGAAGGCCTGTTATCTTCAAGATGGAGAATCCCATGAAGGTGCATTTCGCAGTAGGTCTGGCGGCTCTGTCCGCCATGGTTGGGTGGGCACAGTCTTCGCCGCGGCAGAGCCAAACGCTGCCCGAGTTGCAGCATATCGACGTGATGCAGGTGGATAACGCCGTCGATCCCTGCGGCAACTTCTACCAATACGCCTGTGGCAAGCTGAACGCGGCGAACCCGATTCCGCCCGATCAGATGAGCTGGGGTCCGGACGGCAAGCTGACCGAGTGGAACCGCCTGGTACTGCGGCAGACACTCGAGAAAACCCAGGCCGCCAGCGCCTCGCGCACCGCCAATGAACAGAAGATCGGCGACTTCTACGCAACCTGCACAGGTCAGGCGGCCTCCAAGGCCGACGATCTTGCGGCGATCCAGCCGCTGCTCCAGCGCATCGACAGCATCCACGAGAAACGCGAGATCGCCCCGCTGCTGGCCGTGCTGCACAGCTCCTTCGGCCGCGCCTGGGAAAGCGGCGACAACCAGACCGATGTGGCGCTCTTCGGCTACGGTCCGCAGGCGGACTACAACGATGTCAGCCGCGTGGTTGCCGGCGTGGATCAGGGCGGACTGGGCATGCCGGGCCGCGATTACTACCTGGACAGCGACGCGGAAACCAAGGCAATTCGCGATCAGTACGTTGTCCTGATTGAGACGCTGCTCAAGAGGTACGGGGTGAGCGCAGCGACAGCCGCTCAGGATGCCGCGACGATCCTGCGCGTGGAGACGGCGATGGCGCGGGCGCAAATGGATAACATTACCCGCCGCGATCCCAACAAGGTCAACAACCGCTACACGCTGGCGCAGCTTCAGGCGCTCACTCCCGCCTTCGACTGGGAAAATTATCTGCGCGCTCTCGGCGCTCCCGCGGTCCCGCTCTACGAGGTGTCGGCGCCGGAGTTTTTCCGCGCCATGAACCAATTGCTGGTCAACGAAGATCTGGCGACGTGGAAGCTCTACCTGCGCTGGCAATTGCTGCGCAGCGCGGCGCCGGCGCTGGGCAATAGCTGGCGCGACGCGGATTTTGCTTTCAGAGCCGCGCTCACTGGCCAGCGCCAGCAGCCGCCCGACTGGCGCCGTTGCACCTCGGCGGCGGATATGTACCTGGGCGAGGCGCTGGGCCAGGCCTATGTCGCGCAGGTCTTCCCACCGGAGAGCAAGGCCCGCGCACAAAAGATGGTCAAGGAGATCGAAGCCGCCATGGGGCGCGACATCGACGCCGTGACCTGGATGCAGCCGGCCACCAAGCGCGAGGCGCACCTGAAGCTGGCCGCGGTGCTGGACAAGATTGGCTACCCGGACAAGTGGATCGACTACAGCTCCCTGGCCGTCACGCGGGAGAGCTACCCGGCCAACGTGGAGCGGGCCACGGCCTTCGAGCTCAAGCGGCAGCTCAACTTCATCGGCAAGCCGCTGGACCGCACTCAGTGGGGCATGACGCCGCCCACGGTGAATGCCTATGAGGATCCTCAGACCAACACCATCAACTTTCCCGCGGGCATCCTGCAGCCGGTCTACTTCGATGTTCGTCAGGACGACGTGATCAACTTCGGCGCGGAAGGTGCGGTGGTGGGCCACGAACTGACCCATGCCTTCGACGATCAGGGCCGCAAATTCGATGTGAAGGGAAATCTGCGCGACTGGTGGACGGCGGAAGACGCCAAGGAATACGACCAGCGCGGCGCCTGCATCGCCAGCGAATATACCGGGCCGGTTCCGGGCGTGGCTGGCGTTCAGCAGAACGGAAAACTGACTCAGGGCGAGGATACCGCGGATAACGGCGGCATCTATCTGGCATTGTCGGCGCTCTTCGAGGAGCTGAAGCAGCAGGGCAAAACGCTGGAGGACAAGGACGCGCACGGCCTGACCAATTTGCAGCGTTTTTTTATCGCCTACGGAGTGAGCTGGTGCGATCAGATCCGGCCTGAAGCGGTGCGGAACCTGGTTCTGACCAATCCGCACTCCATGCCCGAACTGCGCGTCAACAACGTGCTGGGGAATATGCCGGAGTTCCAGAAGGCTTTCAACTGCAAGCTCGGCCAGCCCATGGTTCATGCCACGCGTTGCCGCGTCTGGTAATGCGGCCGAAAACGTTGTGAAAGCTCCCTGGTTCGAAAATCCGGGACTGGGCCACTCTGTCATCGATCTTGAACTGTTGTTTGAATGGTGGGCGCTGCAGGATTCGAACCTGCGACTTCCACCGTGTG
>PLPA01000133.1 GCA_003159355.1 Acidobacteriaceae bacterium
ACCATCCAGGATGGCAAGCTCTATATGCTGCAAACCCGCAACGGCAAGCGTACCGGGCTGGCCGCAGTTCGCGTGGCCATCGACATGGTCAACGAGAAGCTGATCACGCAGGAAGAGGCGATCCACCGCGTCGAGCCGAATCAGCTGTACGACTTCCTGGTTCCCCGCCTGATCGAAAAGGGCGAGAAGATCGAAGTGCTGGCCACCGGCCTGCCGGCCTCACCCGGCGCGGCTGTGGGGCAGATTGTTTTCTCTGCCGAGGAAGCAGTCAAGCAACACGCCAGCGGCAAATATCCGGTCATCATTCTCGTCCGCGGCGAAACCACCCCTGAGGACATCGCGGGCATGGAAGTGGCCGCCGGAATTCTCACCTCCCGCGGCGGCATGACCTCCCACGCCGCTGTCGTCACCCGCGGCATGGGCAAGTGCTGCGTCGCCGGCGCCGGCGATTGCCTGGTTGACCAGGACAAGAAGGAGCTGCGCGTCAAGGGCCACACCTACAAGCAGGGCGACTGGCTTTCGCTGGACGGCACCACCGGCCGCGTGATCGCCGGCAAACTGAAGACGCTGGACGCGCAGCCCGACGATCCCGATCTGGTCACATTCATGGCCTGGGTCGATCCGGTCCGCCGGCTGCAGATTCGCGCCAACGCCGACATTCCCCGCGACGCCAAGAATGCTCGCTTGTTTGGCGCCGAGGGCATCGGCCTCTGCCGCACCGAGCACATGTTCTTTGCCGAAGACCGCATCGAGCACATGCGCACCATGATCCTGGCCGACAACGAGAAGGACCGCCGCGCCGCCCTCAAGAAGCTGCTGCCCATGCAGCGCGCCGACTTTGTTGGCCTCTTCAAGGCCATGGAGTCGCTGCCGGTGACTATCCGCACCATCGATCCGCCGCTNNGAGGATCTGATGGTCGAGATTCAGCACCTGGTAGACACCAAGCCCCGCTCGCCCAAGCTCAAGGCACTGCGCACGCTACTGGCGCGGGTCGAAGAGCTGCACGAGCAGAACCCCATGCTCGGGTTGCGCGGCTGCCGTCTCGGCATCGCATTCCCCGAGATCACAGAAATGCAGGTCCGCGCCATCCTCGAGGCCGCGTGCATCGTCAAGAACAAGGGCGCCGATCCGCATCCCGAGATCATGATCCCGCTCGTTGGGTCGGTCGAAGAGATGCGCAACCAGGCCATCATTGTTCGCCGCGTGGCCGAGGAGGTCTTCAAGGAGAAGGGCGTCACCGTCGATTACAAGGTGGGCACCATGATCGAGCTGCCGCGCGCCGCCCTCACCGCCGATCAGATCGCCGAAGAGGCTGAGTTCTTCAGCTTCGGAACCAACGACCTGACGCAGACCACCTTCGGCATCAGCCGCGACGACATCAACCAGTTCCTTCCGGCCTACATGAAGGCGGGCATCTTCAAGCAGGACCCCTTCGCCACCCTGGATCAGGCGGGCGTCGGGCAACTGGTGCAGTTGGCCGTGAACAAGGGCCGCTCCACTCGCCCCAACATCAAGCTGGGCATCTGCGGCGAGCATGGCGGCGATCCTGAGTCCGTCAAGTTCTGCCACCGCATCGGCCTCACCTACGTCTCCTGCTCGCCCTTCCGCCTTCTGACGGCCCGGCTGGCAGCGGCACAGGCGGCCATCGAGGAGAAACAGTCAGGACCGGCGCACACCACCAGCTAGGCTGGGACTTGCCGGCACAACCATCAAGGGCGCAGCCGATTGGCTGCGCCCTTGGCGCGTCTGAGGGCCTTTCCGTTGAGGCTGAAGGTTGTTTTCTGTAAAGTGCAATCGTGATCCGAGGCAACCGGCTGGGTGGGAAATGGGAGTCGGACAGTCGAGGCTCGCGGATACCTGCTTTTGGGCCAAGTAATTGATGGATGTGGCGCATATTTGGGGTTTTTTGCCTGATGGGTACCTGCGCCACCCGCAACTATCGGTGAGTGTCCTGGCCTATCACTCGGCCAGGAAATCGCGAATCAGGCGCGCCACCATCTCCGGGGCCGCTCGCATCGCTCCATGTCCTTGGCCTGACAGCCACTCGACGCGCACGCCGGGCAACACCTCGGCCAGCGCCCGCGCGGCGTCCAGCATCGGATGCTCCGGGCTCAGGCTGCCCATCAGCAGCATCGAAGGGCAGGAGAGCGTGCGAAAGCGCGTCAAGTCCGGGCTTTGCGCATCCATTGCCTCGAGTTCGCGTATCCAGCTTTTGGCAAGCACGCGCAGACGGGGCCACGCCTTCGATGTACGCAGGGCGGCAATGGTTGCGGAGGGCATATGAGGGAAGGCGGCCAGGCCCAGATCCAGAGCCTTGTCCACATCGCCTTCCGCTATAGCGCGGACATAGGGCGCCAGGTTCTCGCCGGCAATCAGGCCGCCGGCAGGCAGGGGCGGCTCATAGAGCACCAGGCGCGGCACCGGCTGGCGCATGGCCGTGCCCAGTGCGCAGATGGCACCATAGGAGTGGCCAGCGAGCATGGCATCCGATCCGGTTTCGGTTTTGGCGGTGGCAAGCACCGCGGCAATATCCTCGTACTCGCGCTCGATCGAATACGGCCCGATGCCTTCGCCGCTTTTGGCGCGGCCGCGCCGGTCCATTGCGTAGCAGGTAAAGCGGTCCGCCAGCAGCCGGGCGACGGGCATCCAATCGGTGTGCGTGGAGACGCTGCCATGCACAAAGACGACGGCGGGTCCGTGGCCCAGGCGGCGAAAGGCGATGCGCGTTCCGTCGGCTGAGTGCACCGATCCCTCGGCCACAGCCGCCGGCGCATGCTCAGGAAGTTTTGTAGTCATTGTTCTTATGGTAACTCTTGCACTGCGGCGGGCAGAGCAGAGCATCTCAGGATGGGGAACACGAGACGTCGATCCCTTCCCTGACAACATCAAAAAACTAAAGGACGGCGGGATGGGATTCTCATCTCCCACCCTTCGCAAAGTACGCGAAGGATGGGGCACCCAGCCTGTTTGAGCAGGTCAAGGGTGGCTGCCTGCCCTCCCTCCGAATCGCTAGTCCCTGTCATTAGCCCCGGTGCGGGCAGGATTTGGAGTTGAGACACTCGTCGGCTACTCGCAGGCGCTCGACGGGACGGCCGGCGATGAGGTGCTCTGAGACGATTTCCGCCGCGTCCGCTGGCTGGACGTTGCCGTACCAGACCGCTTCGGGATAGACCACGACCATGGGGCCGTGCTCACACTGGTCGAGGCAGCCGGATTTGTTGATGCGCACGCGACCGCCCAGGCCGGCGGCTTTGGTCCGCCGCTGGAGTTCGGTGTGCAGATCGCTGGTTCCATTGGAGGTGCAGGAGGGACGCGGTGCGCCTTGGGGGCGCGTGTTGTGGCAGACAAAGACGTGGTGCTCAAAGGCGGGCATAGGGTGTTCCTCCTGTAGCTTCGTGGATTCCCACCCTTTTCGCAAAGTACGCGAAAAGGATGGGGCACGGTAGATTCATGCACGGTAGATTCAGGGCGTTCGAGCAAGATCCGGGGCGGGGTTCAATGCTGTATTCAGAGTAAAGCCCGATGCTCTGCCTTCGTCCCACAAAAACAAAGTTTCCACAAAGGCGCCGCGTCAGCCCGCCCGCATCTGCGAAAATAGNNGACAACCTTCTCTCCCTGAAAGACGACATGGTGGCCTTCATCGAGGGCCACGGCCTTAAACGCCTGCCCGGCTACATCACCGAGGATATTCCCTCGATTGTGTGGGAGGGCGCCGACAACCCCGACGCGTGGAAAGACTTTGTGGAGATGGCCAAGCACGTTGGCGCTCCCTTTGTGACCTTCAGCGAGATGACGCTGGATGCCGAGGAGCTGGACGCGCTGATCGAAGAGGCCGGGGAGATGAACTTCCCCGACGAAGAGGCCACGGAACTGGTGGAGGCGGAGTGGCTGCGCAAGTACGCCGGCAAGCTTGGCTACATCCAGCTGGGCTTTGTCTACCAGGGGCTGGTCTTCCTGCATGAGACCACCACGGAATGGTATGAGCGCTTCCAGTCGCTGTTGGAAGACATAGAGACCTTTCAGGACATCGTCATCGGCGACCACGAGCACGACGGCAACGAAGAGGACGAGTAGCCGCGGTGAGCCGGGCGGGCGCTGAAGGCAATGGGCCAGCTTCGCGACAGGTTGCGCCGCGGGGCCTGCCGCTGAATGCGCCGCGCCAGCGCTGGAGTTTCATCGAGCCGCATCCGGACGAGGCCGTGGCGCTGGCCAGGGCTGCGCGCCTGCCACAGGTGCTGGCCGAGTTGCTGGTGGCGCGCGGCGTTACCCAGCCGGCTGAAGCCTTCGCCTTTCTCAATCCCGAAGTAGCGCATCTGCACGATCCCTTTCTGATGCTGGGCATGAAGGCCGCCGTGGAGCGGCTGGAGCGGGCGATCGCCCTGCGCGAGCCGGTGCTGCTCTACGGCGATTACGATGTGGACGGCACCACCGCCGTCGTGCTGCTTAAGACGGCTATCGAGATGCTGGGCGGGGAGGCGCGCTTCCATGTGCCGCACCGGCTGCGCGAGGGCTA
>PLPA01000103.1 GCA_003159355.1 Acidobacteriaceae bacterium
CAGACCGCCGACCGTGTGCTCATCCATGTAGACACGGAGCTTGGCGCGAAGGATCTCCTCAATAACCGCATGGCCTACGTGTCAGTTTCGCGCGGCGCTCACGATGCACAAATTTTCACGAACGACCGAGAAAAGCTCCCGCAAGCGTTGGGTCATGATGTTTCGCACCAGAGCGCCCATATTCCGGAGCAATAGCCGCCGCAGCCTGAGATCTCCCAGACTCCGAAGCAGGAGAAGAGTCAAGGCATGGACATTGGATTGAGCCTCTGAAACATCAGGAACAGATGCGAAACAACCATTTTATCTGCTCCTCTGTTTCAAAGAGGCCACAGCAGCTAAATCGGCTGAAATTTATACAATTTCACTACACATTTCCTGCACAGTGTAAAAATTCCATATTATATGCAATTAAACCAATAATATACGAAAGTTATATCATTCGCTCAGGATGACAGGGGCACGGAGCATTTATGCCAGGCCGGCTATCTACTGACCACTGTTCACTGAAACTCAGTAGACGGTGTTGTTGGCGTCGGTGAGCCCGTCCATGTAAGCCACATCATAGGCCGTTCCAGTCACGGTGACGTACTGGTTGTCCTTCGCCGAGCCGTCCACGGTCGAGTAGATGTACACCTGCCCACCCTCCGCGGTATAGACCTTGTGCAGTCCGGTGACCGCCGCAATGCCGGTGGCGTCGCCAATATACGGCAGCAGGGTCGGGGTGTTGGTGGAGGTGTTGACCATGGTGAGGCAGCCGTAGGTCAGGCCTGTAGCAGCGCGCACGCCGTTGGTGCACTTCGTCATGCCGATCCACAGTGTATTGTCGTCGGCCTCTATCATGCGGCTCACCGCGCCGGGAGCTCCGTCGCTGATGGAGATCGGAGCCGCAGCTGTCATGGCCGTCGCCGCGCCCGCCGGTAGAGTAACTACCGTCAGATTTCCGGCAAAGAGGGTCTGACCCTGCACCTGCTGAGGCTGTTGGCCTACGACATACATGGTGGAACTATCAACCAGCGCATTGCTGGCGCCGCCGGGGATGGCGATGGTGTTGCCGTTGAGCGCGCTCTGGGTGGGCAGAAGCCCCGACTGCTGGCCGATCAGGAAGATCATTGGAGCAACCGGCATCGACGACACAGAAGCCGTCGTTCCGCCGCACTCCGGGCCGCAGTTGAGGATATAAGCGGTTCCGCCATCCGCGGAAAAGACGGCCTTGACCGGACGGTCGAAGGTCAGCGGCGCGCCATAGTAGTTGCCGGTGGCATCCGTATGATCGGGACTCTGCGCCTGGAAGAGGCACCAGGCAGGCTGGTTATACGGCTCGCAGTCCACCGCGGCCGTGGGCCAGGTGTTGGGCCCTCCGGAGAAAGCGATGGTTTGCGCGGAGGTCAGTTTGCGCGGATAGAAAACGTAATTTGAGTTCTGGACGAAAGCCAGGGCCACGGAACCGCCGGGGTTGACGCTGACACGGTAGACGTTGGGAAGATTGAACGAGTAGTTCACTCCCGCGTTCTTGTCCAGTACCGTAAACAGATGCGATCCCAGGTTGGCGGCAAAGGTGTATGCCTCGCTTCGGGTAGTAAAGATGCTGGAGGAGAGGCCAGGCAAGCCGCTCGCATTACCGGTGATAGCCTCGGTGGCATAGTTGACGAAGGTTAAGCTGCCGTCGCCGTAACCGTAGATCGCGCCCATCTGCTCTTCGGGCATATTCTGGATGCTGATGGGCAGACTTCCCGAATACCCGCTGATGGAAAACGCCGGAGCCGTATTGGTGCTGTTGTATTTGTACCGGATATCGTAATAGGCATCCACAAACCCCAGGGTGCCGCCGCTCGCGGGGCTGGGATTCTGGACTGCAATCAGGACGCGATTCGCCAGCCCGCTGGGCGGCAGAACCCGGCCCGCGAAATAGGTGGTGGTGCCGCAACCTGCCAGCGCGGCTGCAACCAGCAGGGCCGCGGCGGCGCTCATCCAAAGACTTCTCTTGTTCAAAATCCCTACCCTCGACGAAATACTCAAATCATTCCGCGTTGATGCCCGCGGCAAGGCCGCGGAGTGAACCAATGGATGGCGATTGCCGGTGCAACGGGCGAATCGCAAGAAATAGCCGTCCCGGGACCAGCGCAGCCAAGCTGATGACTACCGAAGTATAACAAAGCTGCCCNNCGGCCCGCGTGGCATAGCATGAAGAAAGAATGTCCCAGTTTGCCGACATCTTCGCCAGCCGCCCCGTTCTCGCCGACGGCGCCATGGGAACCGTTCTCTATGCCCGCGGCGTCTTCATCAACCGCTGCTACGACGAACTGAACCTCTCCGACCCCAGCCTGATCCTGTCGATTCACGAGGAGTACCTGCAAGCCGGCGCGGAGATTCTTGAGAGCAACACCTTTGGCGCCAACCGCTTCCGGCTGGGGCGCCATGGTTTGGCCGATCAAGTGAACGAGATCAACGGCGCCGGCGTGCGCATTGCCCGCCAGGCCGTCGAACGCCTCAAGGAAAAGCAGGCTGGAGAGGCGTGGGTGGCCGGCGCGGTGGGACCGCTGGGGGTTCGCCTGGAGCCGCTGGGCAAGACCGGCCTGGACGAAGCCCGCGCCGCCTTTGCCGAGCAGATCGCCGCTCTGGCCGCAGCCGGGGTTGACCTGCTGAGCATTGAAACCATGCCCGCGCTGAACGAGGCGCGCGAGGCGCTTGCGGCTGCCCGCGAGACCGCGCCCGAACTGCCGGTGCTGGTGATGGTAACCGTGGACGATGACGGCAACTGCCTGGACGGCTCTTCGCCCGCTCATGCCGCCGCGCTGCTGACCGAGTGGGGCGCCGGGGCTATCGGCGTGAATTGCTCCACCGGCCCCACCACGGTGCTGACGGCCATCGAGGCCATGCGCGCCGCCACTACGCTGCCTTTGGCGGCCATGCCCAATGCCGGTTTGCCGCGCGCCGTCGAGGGACGCAACATCTACCTCTGCTCGCCGGAGTATATGGCCAGCTTCGCCCGCAAGGCGATCCAGGCCGGGGTGCAGATCGTGGGCGGCTGCTGCGGCACCACGCCCAATCACATTCGCGCCATGCGCTCGGCGATGCGGGATCTGGACGCGCGAGCTCGCGTCGAGGTCACCGGCGAAGCGCCGGAGCTGACCACCGAAACGCCGCCGGTTCCCCTGGGCGCGCGCTCCCGCATCGGCGCGCTGCTCGCCGAGGGCAGCTTCGTGACCATGGTCGAGATCGTTCCCCCGCGCGGCATCGACTGCGCGAAGGAGATCGAGGGCTCGCGCCTGCTGGCATCGCTCGGCGTTCATGCCATCAACGTGCCCGACTCGCCGCGCGCCACGGCTCGCATGAGCGCCGAGAGCCTCTGCATCCAGATTCAGCAACACACCACCATGGAGACGGTTCTGCATTACACCTGCCGCGACCGTAATCTCCTCCGTATTCAGTCGGACCTGCTGGGTGCTTCGTCGATTGGGCTGCGCAACATTCTGTGCATGACCGGCGACCCGACCAAGCTGGGCAACTATCCCGACGCCACCGCTGTCTTTGACGTGGACTCCATCGGTCTGGTCAACATCGTGCGCCGTCTGAATCATGGCCTGGACATTGGGGCCAATGCAATTGGCGCCAGCACCAACTTCACCATCGGCGTGGCCGCCAACCCCGGCGTACCGGACATTGAGCAGGAGTTGCGCCGCTTTGCCTTCAAGGTCGAGGCCGGCGCCGAGTATGCCATCACCCAGCCGGTCTTCGACTTGCGCCTGCTGGAGAGCTTTCTCAAGCGCATCGAGGAGTATCGGATTCCAGTCATCGCCGGCATCTGGCCGCTGGTCAGCCTGCGCAACGCCGAATACCTGAAGAACGACCTGCGCACCTCGATGCCCGAGGAGATCATGCTGCGCATGGCCCAGGCCGAGACGCCCGAAGCGGCGCAGCGCGAGGGCATTCTCATCGCTCAGGAGATGCTGGAAGCGGTGCGCCCGTTTGTCCAGGGCGTGCAGGTGAGCGCTCCCTTCGGCCGCTACACGGCCGCCGCCGAGGTGATCGCCAGCGTGCTGCCCAAGACTGCTACGGAGTAACCGCCATGCCCACGTTTGAAGACTCGCTGAAAAAGCTGGAAACCATCGTCGATCAACTGGAAAAGGGCGATCTGGCCCTGGAGGATTCGCTCAAGCTCTTCGAGGAGGGCGTGGGCCTGTCAGCCGCCTGCAAAGCCGAGCTGGACGCCGCCGAGGGCAAGGTGCAGATACTGGTTCGTCAGCGCGACGGCTCGCTCAAGCCGGAGCCGTTCCTGACGGCAGTGAATAGTGGTCAGTGAATCGTGGTCAGTAACGCGAGGCCATCAGTATAAGCGGAAGTTGATCTCGACGTTGATCATCACCGCGACCGGCGTCTTGCCGTCCTTCAGGGCGGGCTTGAATTTATACTTGCGAACCGCTTCCAGGGCCTTCTCGTCCAACCCCATGCCCAATGCGCGCACCACGCGCGGGTTCTGCGGATTACCCTGCGCATCGACGATCACCGAGATCAGGCAGACTCCCTGGTACTTGGCCCGGCGCGCCTCGTCGGAGAACTCCGCTTCCACGCTGTTGAGCGGGACCGGCTGAGAGACGGCGCCACCCACACGGTAGAGTCCGCCACCGATACCTCCACCGGAACCGGGGCCGTATCCGGATCCATTCCCGGAGCCGATGCCCGTGCCGGTGCCGTTCCCCAGCGAGCCAAGCTTGACGTTGGGCGAGTTCGACATGCCGAAGTTCGGCAGGGTCGGGTTGTCGGGAATGATAATGTCCTTTTGCACGTCGATCGAGGGAACCGGCGGCGCCAGCTTGGGAGCCACAACCGGCGACTCCACGCGCGGGGGAGTTTTGCCCTTGATGGCTTCGACTTTGTCCGGGCTTCCGCCGCCGCCGCCATTGGAAACGGCGGCCTTGGGGGCTTTATAATCCGTCAGATCAATCGGCGTCAGGACCACTGGCGGCTTCTTCTGATCAATAATCGCCTTCACTCCAACGAGGAGCAAAAACGCGAGAAACGCGGCGTTCAGCGTGGCGGAGATGCTGACAGCCAAGGGGTTGCGCTTGACCGCCATCCGATCCGGCACCGGAATCGGCGTCGAGGTCAGCACCAGCGGCGGCAGCTTGGGCGGAAAGAAGATGTCGCGGAGGCTCTCATAGAGATCGACAAAGACGGACTTGTCCTCGACGGGAACGCCGAAGGTAAGATCGAGTTCGACGCCGTCCATGAGGGCTACGGCAGACTCAGAGTCCGATTCGGTCTGGAGAAGCAGGTCGTTTGCCATAGTTGCGGCTGATTCAGTGGCCACTGGGCGCTTGGCTTGCAGTTCGTACGGGAGGCTTTCCGTCTCCAGTCCCGTTCTATCCTGGCCCATATCTCTATTATGCTTGACGCTACCCACTTGTGTCTTGTCCGGTAGCGTCTGACAATCCAGAGTCTCATATTCCGGCATCGTCAGGTTTCCCATAATCAATAGACGGGGCGCACCCGCGATTTGTAACCATAAATATCTTGCCTCGCCATTTACACTAGGAAATGAACAAGTTCGCACCATCCCAGGGAGTCACGATGTCCCCAGCACCGGAGTTGAAGGCGACCCTAACCTTGCCGCAAACCGCCTTCCCGATGAAGGCAAATCTGCCGCAGAATGAACCGCTCAGGCTGGCACGCTGGACTGAACTCGACCTCTATGCCGAGCTGCGCAAGGCCGGCCAGGGCCGCCCCGCTTACCTGCTGCACGACGGGCCGCCCTACGCCAACGGACCCATTCACCTGGGCCACGCACTGAACAAGGGTCTGAAGGATTTTGTGGTCAAGTCGAAGACCATGGCCGGCTTCGACGCGCCCTACGTTCCCGGCTTCGACTGCCACGGCCTGCCCATCGAGATCAAGGTGGACGAGCAGTTGGGCAGAAAAAAACTCGAAATGCCGGTCCCCGACGTGCTGGCGGCCTGTCGCGCCTACGCGCAGAAATATGTTGACCTGCAAACCGCACAGTTTAAGCGCATCGGCTGCTTTGGCCGCTGGGATAAGCCCTACAAGACCATGGCCCGCGACTACGAGGCGCACACGCTGGAGGCTTTTTACGGCTTCCTGGAAAAAGGCTTCGTCTACCGCGGACTCAAGCCGGTCTACTGGTGCATCCACGACCGCACCGCGCTGGCCGAGGCTGAGGTCGAGTACGACCAGCACACCAGCCCCTCGGTTTACGTGCGCTACCGGCTCACCTCCGACCCGGCTGCAATTGATCCGGCTCTCAAGGGCAAGCAGGTTTCAACGATCATCTGGACGACCACCCCGTGGACGCTGCCCGCATCGCTGGCCGTGGCCTTCCATCCAGACTTCGAGTACGTTGCGCTGCAAGCCGGCGATGAGGTCTACATCGTCGCCGCCGAACTGGCCGCCGCAGTCGCTGCCGCCTGCAACCTGGGCGCTGGTGGAAACTTGGAGGAGCTGGCCCGCTTCAAGGGCAGCGTGCTGGAGCGCGCCACATTCCAGCATCCGTTTCTTGATCGCAGCATTCTCGGCGTGCTGGCCACTTACGTCACCGCCGACCAGGGCACCGGCGCGGTCCACACCGCCCCGGCACACGGCGCGGACGACTTCTACACCGGCCAGCGCTACGGCCTTGACCCCACCTGCCGCGTGGACGCCGTGGGCCGCATCACCGTGGACCCGGAGGCCTGGAATCATGCCGCTCCGCCGGCCTTCGAGGGCATGAAGGTCTGGGCCGCCAATCCGGTGATTCTGGCGATGCTGGAAGAGCGCGGCGCGCTGCTGGCCAGCCGCGACCTGGAACACTCCTACCCGCACTGCTGGCGCTGCCACAAGCCGGTAATCTATCGCGCCACCGAGCAATGGTTCATCGGCCTGGAGACGCCTGTGAAGCGTAGCGATGGCTCGGAGACGACCTTCCGGCAGTTGGCCATCGAGGAGATCGACAAGGTGGTCTGGGACCCGGCCTGGGGCAAGGAGCGCATCACCAACATGATC
>PLPA01000146.1 GCA_003159355.1 Acidobacteriaceae bacterium
CAGGCGGTGTTCTGGGTGAGGTACGCACCGAGAATCATTTCAAAAGGAGTCTCGGCCGGCCACCAGTGCTGGGGACCATACGTCTCTGCCAGTTGATCGTGCATACGGCGCAAACGCTGGGCGGGAGTGAGTCGGGTCGAGGTCACGGCTGGCCTTTGGATGGAGGAATTCACTCGGCTTCAGAAACGCATCGAGGTCGTGCGGGATTTGGTGGCGGACTCACTCATTCGCGCGGACGGACATTGTCGCAATGGTCAATTCCGCTCAGACCTCAGTAGACCACGGAAGTACAAACGTGATAGCCCTCAAAGGCGCAATCTTAACCATACGTGCCAGCGCGCATGAAGGAAAGGAAAATGATATGCCACAGTTCGGTTCACCTTTTTCAGAGTTGGCGAACAGCAGGAAGCTCACGGACGGGGAACTCATCAGAGCGATTCGGTTCATGGTAGCCGCGGAGTACGAAGCGACTCAGATGTATATGCAGCTTGCCGAGTCAACCGGCAACAAACTCGCCGTGGCAGTGCTCAAGGACATCGCGGACGAGGAACTTGTGCACGCGGGAGAGTTTCTGAAGCTGTTGTACGCGCTTGCTCCCGATGAAGAGGCGCTCTATGCCAAAGGAGCGGGAGAAGTAGCAGAAATCCAGAAATCACAACTTCAGCAGAAAGCGTAAGCAGCGCGGGAACCCAAGCTGCCCTGTACCGGAGCTGATTGCTCAGTCCTGCGGGGCGGCACTGTGTGATTGCTCCCACTGAGCATGAGTGCCGGCACGGCGAGATTGTGGACGCTGGGGTGTGGCATCATGGGTCTATGAAGGCAAGCGAATGTCACACTGCTGACTGGCAAGCCAAATCCCATGCAAGAGGCGGAGATGAAGAGTTACACGGAGTACCTGGTCATGGAAACCAGGAAGCGGCGGGAGATGGTGCACATCACCGATGAGGTGGAGCAGATTGTGCGGCGCAGCGGGGTNNGTGAACGACCTGGAGAGCGGGCTGATTGAGGATATCGGCAAGTGGCTGGAGGAGCTGGCCCCGGCGCGGCCCGATTACAAGCACCATCAGACGGGCGAGGACAACGGGGATGCGCATCTGAAGTCGCTGCTGCTGCACCACGAGACCACTCTGCCGGTGACCCATGGCAAGCTGGACCTGGGTCCATGGCAGCGCGTCTTCTATGCCGAGTTCGATGGGCAGCGCCGCAAGCGGGTGATTGTGAAGGTGCTGGGGGTGGAGTAGCGGAGTTAGCCGCGCTTCGCGCGTGTTAGCGGAGTTAGCGGAGTTGACCGGGCTAACACCGCTAACTCCGCATGGGCCTGCGCACTCGCCGATAGAATTGAAGGCTCAATCAGGCTCGCCGTGTTCAGCTCATTAACGAGTCAATGGGATCAAGGACAAGAGACCCCTCGCGGCCTGCTCTCAATCCTGTCAGACCATTCGAATGTTGTGCTTATTGCGAGTCGAAGTCGTCTGAGAACGACGACTCAGGCTGCTGGGGGGCGTCGGGCGCGTGAACAATGCGCATCAACACGCCGCGATCCATCCAGATCAGGCAGCAATCCTCGCAGGAGCTGATCACCGCGTTGCCGGGACCGGCATAGAAGTGCGTGTCCATCGGATGGTGGCACTGCGGGCAGTTCATCTTGCGCTGTAAATCCTCTTTGTCGGGCGCGGCCGGAGCGGCTCCACTTCCCTGCACTGCTCGCAGCTCTTCGATCAGCCCTTCCAGCGCCTCCATTGCAACCATCATCCCCCCGCATTTTTTGCAGTAGATGATCGGGCACTTGGCAAGCACCGCGCGCACCAGAGGGACATTGCAGATCGGGCAATCCTGATCGCAAGGATCACCGAGAACGCGCACGCCGTCGTCGTTCTTCTCCGGAAAGTAGACGTTCTGGCAGTAGTCGCACTTGTAGCTCTCCATGTCCGGCTTGAGCCGCATGGGAGCGCCGCAGGAGGGACAGTTCATTGGGCCTTCCCGCATTCTGCGCAGAATTTGGCGCGTTGAGGAATAGATTTGCCGCACTCGATGCAGAACTTGAAGCCCTCCGAGGCGGCTGAATCCGATGCGCCGATCAGAACGGGAGCGGCTGCCGGCGGCTGAGCCGGAGCGCCCGGCGAGACCCCCATTGGGGGCTTGAGAGCGTTGGACAAAACCTGTGCCACCGCAGCGCCCGCGCCCAGGCCCATGCCCATGCCGGCCGCTCCGCTGGTATTGGCCGCCGAGAGGTCCAGCGACTCCGCCGCCGCGTAGAGCGTGTAGCGGCCCAGATCGCCGACCATGTTCATGCCGACACGCTGGTCGAAGACCTTTTGCAGCTCTTCGGGCAGCGAAACATTCTCGACGACGAACTTGTCCAGTCCCAGGCCGAGAGCGGTGAAGGCCGGCTTGATCTGCCCGGCAATCTTCTCGCCCAGAACGGTTTGATTGGCGGCCATGTCGAGGAAGGAGAGATCGCTGGTGGCAAAGCTCTCGGTCATGCAGCCGACGATGGTGTCGCGCAACTGGCCTTCCAGGTCGGCGGCGAGGTAGGCGTCGCGGGTGCCGCTGATCTGGTTGAAGAAGACGCGCGGATCCGTGATGCGATAAGAGTAGATGCCGTANNGTGCCCCACTTCTGGTCGATCTGCAAGCGCGTGGAGAAGAAATAAACTTCGGACTTGAAGGGCGATTCAAAGGCCTTGCCCCAGTTCATCAGATCGGTGAGCAGGGGAAGGTTGCGGGTGTTGAGCGTGTGCAGGCCGGGGCCGAAGACATCGGCAATTGTGCCTTCGTTGACGAAGGCGGCCATTTGCGACTCGCTCACGGTCAGCTTGCCGCCGTTTTCAATCTCCAGGTCGCGCATGGGAAAGCGATAGGCGAGGATGCCGTCCGCCGGTTCATTCCACTCAATGACCGCGATGAATTGCTTGGCTAGAAACTGTCCGAAGGTCATAATTCTTCTCCGCCAGAAATATAACATACGCCGTGGTTTGGGCGTCGAGCGGATGAAGCGGCAGAAATGAGGATGGCGTTTAGCTGTTCAGCGCCGCGGCCATTTCTTGCAGAATGGCTTCGGCTGCCTCGGCCGGGTCGGACGCCTGGGTGATGGGCCGGCCAACGACCAGATAGCTTGCGCCCTGGCGTAGGGCTTTGGTGGGGGTGGCAATGCGCTTCTGGTCGCCGGTTGCGGCTCCTGCCGGGCGAATGCCGGGGACCACCAGTATGCCCTCAGGCCCGGTAAGCGCGCGCAGGCTGGCAACCTCCAGCGGCGAGCAGACGAAGCCGCGAATCCCGGCTCCGAGACCCATGCGGGCCAGCAGCTCCACCTGTTCGGCGGGCGAGCGGTTGAGGCCGACAGCGGCAACCTGGGCCTGATCCAAGCTGGTGAGCACGGTGACAGCGAGCAATTCCGGCGGGTCGGCGACTCCATCCAGCGCGGCCCGCGCGGCGGAAAGCATAGCCGGACCGCCGGAGGCGTGCAGGGTCATCATTTTTACGCCCAGGGCCGTGGCGGAACGCACCGCCCCGGCCACGGTGTTGGGAATGTCGTAGAGTTTGAGGTCCAGGAAGACGGAGTGGCCGCGTGCCGCCAGCATCTCCACGAAGGCCGGACCGGCGGCGACGAACAGCTCCAGCCCCACCTTGAACCAGTGGCAACTCTTCTCCAACTGGCCCACCAGCTCAGCCGCAGAGGCCGCATCGGGCACGTCGAGGGCCACGATCAGGCGCTTGCGGGCCTCTTCAATGAAGTCCACCTCGGGAGGCCGGGCGGAAGCAAAACTGGGATTCAGCCGTTCGGGGATGGGCATATCCTCAATACTAATGGATTGCCAGCGGTCCGGGAATCCGCGGCGGAAGGCATCCGTTACCATGAACTCTAGGACGAGCGAGGGGGATTTTTCATTTGAAGACCGTTTCGAGCTGGAGAAGCACCTGGGTGTTTGTGTTGCTGGCGGCATCCAGCCTGTGCTGGGCCTCCGGTGCGCATACCAATGCGCTGAACCGCGATCCGCTGGTGCGCGAGGCTTACATACGCTTCTATAACCTCGACTATCCGGGCGCCGTGGAGCGCTTCGAGCGCTTTCAGGCGGTCCATCCCGGCGATCCCCAGGCCACCACGCTGCTACTTAACGCCGTTCTCTTTCAGGAACTCTACCGGCTCGACCTGCTGGACACCACCTTCTACGCCAACGACGGCTTCCTGACCGGCCGCCACGCCACCGAGGAGGACCCCAAGACACGCGACCGCATTCTGGGACTGGCCGACGAAGCCGTCCGCGAGGCAGACTTGAGGCTCAGCCGCAACCCCAACGACATCGACGCCCTGTACGCCCGCGGCTGGGCGCGCAGCCTCAAGTGCACCTATCTCGCCATGGTGGAGCGGGGGTATGGCGCCGGATTCCGGCTGGCCACCAAGGCCCGGGACGACGAAGAACGCGTGCTGAAACTGGACCCGGAGTATGTGGAC
>PLPA01000235.1 GCA_003159355.1 Acidobacteriaceae bacterium
ATGTCAATTAGTGAAGCGAAAATTCTCTAGAAAGGACACTGCTGGGGGTTACATTTGGGCCTGTTTTCTTTCACCTCTAAGGGGCTTGGTGGGGGAGCCGGTTCTCTGCGGCGTCGCTGTGCAATAAGAGACAGCGCTTAGTGACGCCACGCAGGTAATGTCCCCAATTAGGGCCATGAGCTGCGGAAGCGGCATTCAAGGTTCAACAGAATCGGAGAGGAGAATTAAATGAAAACATCACTGTGGATTGGTACATCACTGTGTATTGGTATCGGTTTAACCTCGCTCATGATGCTATGCGGCGGTTGCCAGACAACGCCACAGCAAGCAGCACCGGCAGCGCAGGGACAGCCTGGACCGTCCGGACAAGATGGCGCGCAAGGGCAGCCCGGACAACAGGGACAACAGGGAATGCAGGGACAAACGGGGGATACAGGCCAAGCTGGTGACCGAGGGCACACAGGCGACACCGGACGACCGGGTGACAAGGGTTACACGGGAGATACGGGACAAAAGGGCGACACCGGCGATCGAGGCAAGCCCGGTTCATGCCCCAGCGGACAGCATCACTCTACTGATCCTGACGGCAGGGTACACTGCGTGGAAAACTAACCAGTAAAACAGCAAGCTAAAAAGAAACAAGCGTGGACCGGGNNGGACCGGGAGGTCCACGCTACAGTCGGCCGGGAGGCCGGCGCTACAGTTTCATGCCCCATGGGTCGGCGAAAGCAGGTGGGCGACGGATACAAAACAGATCTGCTATCGAGTTTTTCCGCAGCTTGTTTAGCCCCTGAGGGAAAGTTAACTCGAAGCCAAGATAGATTCAGAGCTTCCCCTGTGGTTTCTTCTCACGAGATCACGACAAAATTCTCCGCTCCCTCCGTACCGGCAAACGCCGCATGACCCATCGACGGCGTTAATGCAGGCGCCCACTCGCGCGCAGCAAGCTCCGGCATCGGCTTCGCCTGGAAGAGCTTCTTGCACTGATGCGCCGTCCACTTGGCCCAGGCCTTGGACTTCTTGCGGCGCGCGCTGTCGGTCGAGATGCCCGTGCCCGCGTACATCTGCCGGTAGAGCTTTGATAGAAACATGAAGGCGATCCGGGAAGTGATCGTCGGACAGCAGGCGGATCTCTTCCAGATATCGCCCCAGTTATAAAACTTATCCCACACTTTTTGTGTGCGCTCGCGAATCTCATCCGAGCTCATCGTGGGATGCGGCGTGAACATCTTGGGCCGAACCGCAGTGGGAATCAGCCAGTACCGTGTAATCGGCACATCGCCCACCATGGTGGGATTCTCCGCCTGCTCCTTCTCCCAGCGCCCGAAATCCACCGTGCCCGGAAACGGCGTCATCATCACGAACTGGGCAAACGTAATGCCCGCCCTCTTTGCCATCGCCACCGTGGCGTCGAAGGTCGCCGGCCTGTCCGTCGGCAGCCCGAAGATGAACGAACCCAGCACATGAACGCCGTGATCTTTGAAGGTCTGCAACTGCGTTGCCATGGCGTCGCCAGAGAGGTTCCAGTCCTTGTAGATCGCCTTGAGTCCCTCCGGCGTCACCGCTTCGATGCCCACCAGAGCGCCCTTGATGTTCGCCTTCTTCATCGCATCCAGGAACTCGACGTCTTCGCCGGCTTCCATCGTCATCTGGGTATAGAAGACCATGTCCTTCGGCAGCTTGGCCAGCTCATCCATCAGATGGAAGCGCTCGGCGCGAATCGCTGTCAGCTCCGCCAGCTTGGCCGAATTGCCCTGCTCGCGGGCCTGCCGCAGATCGGTGAAGGTCACCGGGTAGAAGTTATCGTCGGCCAGGGCAATAAAGCGAAATCCAATCCGGCGCAGTTCCACGATCTCGTCGATGACTCTCTGATGGCTGCGCTGCCGGGGCTTCTGTCCATCGGTCCGCCACACGCTGCAAAAGGAACAGTGCTTGGGGCAGCCGCGAATGGTTTGCACCGAGGCCCACATATACTTTTCCGGGTTCATCAAATCCCAGCGCGCGGCCAGGAACTCGCTGCCGCCGATCCGTCCGCCGTCGTAGATTCTCTCCAGCTTGCCTGCCAGGCAATCCGTTACTGCCTTGCCCCAGGCCACGTCGCCGTCCCCGGTCACCACCGCGTGCGCCTGACCGCGATCCAGCGCCTCTTCAGGAAAGAGCGTGGCGTGAATTCCGCCGTAGATCACCCATGCGCCCCGGCCGCGCGCCATCCTGCCCACCTCGTAGCCGCGCAGGGCATTGCCGGTGTGGACGCTGATGCCCACAATGTCTCCCGGCTGTATCGTCTCCGGAACAATCTGTTCCAGCGATTCATCAACGAGAATGGGATCGCCCGCTGCCAGCGGCGTCGCTGCCGCCAGCACAAACAGCCAGCGCGGCGTGATCACCGCGGTTCCAAAAGAATTGTCGCTGGGATTGACCAGATGAACGCTCAATAAATACTACCTTTCCTCATGCAAATCCCGTAGTCTCAGAAAGTGTTGTCGTAATCGGACGTATAAAGAGCGGAGATGCGCTTCCGCGGATTGCCGATTTCGATTCTACCCGCTGTATAGACTTATACAGATTTACAGGCTTTTTGTCACCTAAGTGTTCAATATTGACCACTTTTTTGTCCATCGGCCGAAAATGCCTGTGCGTCGGAAGTGCGGATGTGGGTAGATATCAGCCTCGCTGGACGCGGGTCCTCGCGGCGGAATTATTGCAATTCCAAATCCGGCATAACGAGACGCTTCTCGCGGAACAGGTCCGTGCATACCCGCACAACATCAGGATCCAAAAGCGTTCCTGATAGTGCTTTAATCTCTGCCAGTGCAACCTCCAATCCGAGTTTCGCCCGGTAGGGCCGGTCGGAGGCCATCGCTTCCACGATGTCCGCCACGGCCAGGATCTTGGCCTCGGGGAGAATCGCATCCACCTTCAGGCCGTATGGATAGCCCGAGCCATCGAGTTTCTCGTGATGTTGGCGCACGATCTCGGCAACCGGCCAGGTAAAGGGAATATCTCTCAGAATGGAATAACCGGCCTCCGGATGCGTTTTGATCAGGTCGAATTCTTCCTTGGTTAGCTTGGCCGGCTTGGTCAGGATTTCAGAGGGAATCGAAATCTTCCCGATATCGTGAACCATTGCCGCCATCCGCAATCCCTGCAATCGATGCTCATCCAAATCCATTTCCTTGCCAATGGCGCATGCAATCTCAGCCACCCGGCTTTCGTGACCCGAAGTGTAGGGATCTCGCATCTCCATCGCGGTGACAATGGCTGTCACTGCTGCGGTCAATGCCTCAGCCAATTGCTCTTGCGCCTTTGCCAGATCGACCAGCCCGGCATGGAGAGCCATCTGCTGTTCCAGCGCGCGGACACCGTGAACAATCTGTTCGGAAAGGTGCTGGAATACCAGGATCGGCGCGTCTTCAAAGGCGTTGGGGCGTGCGGCATATACGATCAACGCGCCCCGCCAGCTGCCCTCGATACGAAGTGGGACGGAGACAGAAGATCGGACCCCGAACGTCCTTGATCGCTTGCGCAATACACCGAAGGCCGGTGATTCCTCGGTGTCGTTCACCAGTTGCAGCTTGCCGGTGCGAATGCAGGTGCCTGTTGGGCCTCGCCCCCATGGCTGATCCGACGACCAGCTCAAATGCAGTCCGTCCAGATAACCTGTGGCGCGTCCCGCCGATGCCGCGATCCGAATCTTCTTATCCGGGCCATCTTCCGCAATGCCTATCCAGGCGAACACATAAGGGGATTGATGTGTAATGGCCTCGCAGATGCTTTGCAGCAGGGCATCCGCGGAATGGGCCCGCCCCAGCGCCACCGCGGCAACAGAAAAGGCCGATAACGCCCAGTTCTGAGTCGAAAGCAGATGTTCTTTCTGCTGTTGATCCGTAATATCGCGCAGCTCGCTAATGACCAGCAATCGGCCCGCTAATTCCAGCTTCTCTGAAGACCAGATCGCAACCGGTACCGAACGGCCGTCTTTATGCTGGATGTGCAAATCGAAATGAGGCGCCGGGCGCAGCATTGACTTCCGGAATTCAGCCGCGACTGTCTCGCGCTCGGCCTCCGGGTGCAGCATGGTCACATTCATGCCGAGGAGCTCCGCGCGCGAATAGCCCATCAAAGTTTCCATTGCCGGGTTGGCATCCACGATCAGCCCTGTAGCGAGGTCAGTTGCTATCTTGCCATCCTGGGCAGAGTTCCAGCTCAAATCGTGCAGACTCTGCTGCTCATTGACATTGGGAACGCTGGTCATGACCATCGAACTCCCTGCGCGGCTGGGGGTGCCGCTCCTCATAGAACCGGATTTTAGTTTAAAAAAAGATTACTTAGGTAATCTACTCCTCAGATTCCTACCTGTCAAGCAAATTCTACGCGGATGTGCGTGGCTTTCAATTAAGAATCATGTGGGTAACTCCGCCGTGCCAAGTTACCCCGCTCGGCCGCACTCCTCCAACGGAATCGCCACCTGCTCGACGA
>PLPA01000045.1 GCA_003159355.1 Acidobacteriaceae bacterium
TGCGCGGCGCGCGCGCCGAAGACGAGGCCTTCGAGCAGCGAGTTCGAGGCCAAGCGGTTCGCGCCGTGAACGCCGGTGCAGGCTGCCTCGCCCGCCGCGTAAAGTCCCGGCAAAGTGGTGCGGCCAAAAAGGTCCGTCCGAATTCCACCCATCAGATAATGCGCCGCCGGACGCACCGGGATCAGGTCGCGGCTGAGGTCGAGCGAGTACCGCACCAGCACGGCGCTGATGCCGGGAAAGCGGTGATGCAGGTCGATGCCCTGAACGGCGCGCATGTCCAGATGAACCACGCGGACTTCGCCCGGTTTGGAGCCCATCCCCTCACGGGTGATCGCGCGCGCAACCACGTCGCGGGGAGCGAGTTCGAGCAACGGATGATAGCGCTCCATGAAGCGCTCGCCGCGGTCGTTGCGCAGGAGTGCGCCCTCGCCGCGCAGGGCTTCAGAGAGCAGGAAGCGCGGCGCGCCGGCGAGTGAGAGAGCGGTGGGATGGAATTGATAGAACTCCATGTCGGCGAGCTGAGCGCCGGCCTCTGCGGCCAGGGCGATGCCGTCGCCGGTGGCCACGGCGGGGTTGGTGGTGTCGCTGTAGACCTGGCCCGCTCCGCCGGCGGCGACGAGGACAGCGCGCGCGCTGACCCGCTCCAGAACGCGCTGCGGGCGGCGTTCGCAGTTGAGCAGGTCGGCCCCGATCACGCGGCCATCTGCGACGACCAGGCCGGTGACCGTGGTCCATTCGGCAAAACGAATGCGCTTGTGGACGCGGGCAAAGGCGGCCAGAGAGCGGCTGATCTCGGCGCCGGTGGCGTCGCCGTTGGCGTGCAGGATGCGGGGCAGGGAGTGCGCGCCTTCGCGGGTGCGCAGCAGTTCGCCCGCTTCGGAATCGAAGGCCGCGCCCCACTCGATCAGCTCGGCCACGCGCACCGGCCCTTCGGCCACCAGCGCCTGGGCGGCGGGACGATAGACCAGCCCGTCGCCGGCGTTGACGGTGTCATCGAGATGCAGTGCAACGTCCGCATCGCCTTCCATGGCCACGGCGATGCCGCCCTGCGCATAATGGGTGTTGGACTCGGCAACGGACTCCTTGGTGACCACCAGAACCTCGCCGTGACGGGCCAGTTCGACGGCCGCGCGCAGCCCGGCCACGCCCGCTCCCATCACCAGAAAATCGACCTGCGACGAAACTGCCATAAGGGTTTAGGCTATCACCGAAGGCATGGAGCTGGGAGCAGAGAATAGGGAATAGGGAACAGGGACAGCCGAAGTCCGGAGCAGGGCCGGCCGGCGGTGCTTGCAATCGGTGCTTCTTATTGCTCAGACTTGATGGATGCCGGCGGATAAAGTCAGAAATGTAAGGATAGATAGACGACAACCCCCGACGGTGTGAGGGAGACTCTGGAAGAGCTTCAAAATCCTTATGGTAGCTGCTGTTGCTGGACTCTTCTTTACGGCTGCATACAGCACCCCACGCAACACAGGCAACCGCAGACACCTCAAGGGGGGTAATTTATGCGCGGACTCAAAACTCTACTCGGAACTACAGCTTTGGTTGTGGGCATGGCCCTGGCGCCAGCGGCTCAGGCGCAAATCGAAGTCGGCATCGGCATTCAACCGGTCTGCTCCTACGGCTATTACGACTATGCTCCATACGCCTGCGCTCCCTATGGCTTCTACGGACCGGGCTACTTTTACGGCGGCGTCTTCCTGGGCATGGGCCCATGGGCCGGCTGGGGCTATGGCCACGGCTGGGGTGAGCATCGCTTCAGCAACGGCGGCGGCGGAAGCTATCGCGGCGGCGGCGGCGCCGCGGCCAATCGCAGCAGTTTTGCGCGCGGTGGCGGCGGCGGAGCAGCACGCGGCGGGACAGCGGCACGCAGCGGCGGAGCGGCACGCGGCGGCGGCGGGGCTGTTCGCTCCGGCGGTGGCCACGCGACAGCGTCTCGAGCCAGCGGCGGTGGATCGCACGCGGCGGCAGCGCATAGCAGCGGCGGTGGTGGTCATGCCGGTGGCGGCGGCGGACATGCCGGCGGCGGTGGCGGTGGTCATGCCGGCGGCGGCGGTGGTGGTCATGCCGGCGGCGGTGGCGGTGGACACCGGTAACTTGAATGCTGCCGCATAAGGCAGCGTATGGACCAAGATGCGGCGGAGCTTAACGGCTCCGCCGCTTTGCTTTTGCGGAGACACTTTGCGAAATTATTATTTGGGCCGGTCGTCTTGCATCCGCGACACAGTGTAAGCTGACTAACAGATTGTTGTGAGGCTCAACGCAGATGGAAATATACAAGCAGCTACCGCCAGAGGTGGTACAAATTGTCCTGGTCCTCTTCCTGTCGTTCCTGATAGGCCTGGAGCGGGAAGAGCGCAAGGGGACAGGAGAAACTTACTCTTTCGGAGGAGTGCGCACCTTCCCGCTGATCGGCCTGATCGGCTACTCCGCCGCTCTGATTTCAGGCTCGCAAATGCTGCCGCTGTCCATTGGATTCCTGGTTGTCGCCGGATTTCTGCTTGTGTCCTACTGGCACAAGATTTCCACGATCCAGACCGCCGGAGTTACCTCCGAGATCTCCGGCCTGGCAACTTTCCTGGTGGGCGCGCTCGCCTGTTACGGGCATTTATGGATTGCTACCGCGCTGGGCGTCGCCAGCCTGCTGCTGCTCGATCTGAAGGCCGCTCTTGAAAAGCTCGCCGTGCGCATCGCTCCCAACGAGATTCTCACCTTCGCCAAGTTTCTCTTCTTGAGCGGAGTTATTCTTCCCATCCTGCCCAATCAGGAATTCGGCCAATTTCACATCAATCCTTTCAAGACCTGGCTGGTGGTGGTGGCGATCAGCACCATCTCCTACTTGAGTTATGTCTTGCAGAAGATGACCAAGGGACAGGGCGGGATCGTGCTGGCGGCGCTGCTGGGCGGCGCGTATTCCTCCACAGTCACCACCGTCGTGATAGCGCGCCGGGCAAAGCGCGAGCTGCGTTCGCATCTCTTCGCCGGCGGCATCCTGATCGCTTGCGGAGTGATGTACCTGCGGCTGGTGATTCTGCTTGCGCTCTTCAACCGGCAACTTATGCTTATGCTTTACATTCCCTTTCTTGTCTTGGCTGGCCTGGCGGTCGGCGCCGGCTGGCTTTGGTCGCTCCGGGCGGATAAGAACACACAGGAAGTACAACGGGAGTCCGATCCAACAAATCCTCTGGAGTTACTGACTGCCTTTCTTTTTGCCGGACTTTTTCTGGCAATGCTGGTCATTACCCAGTTAGCCGTAACTTATATGGGAAGAACAGGAGTGAATACTCTGGCCGTGCTGATGGGAGTCAGCGACGTGGACCCGTTCATCATGGGGCTGACGCAGGCGGCGGGCACGCTGACGCCTCTGAAGGTCGCGGCGGCCGCAGTGGCCATCGCCGCCGCCAGCAATAACATCGCGAAAGGGTGCTACGCCTTTAGCCTGGCCGACCGCAAGACCGGCATACAAGCGCTGGTAATGCTGGTTACGCTGGCATTGCTGGGGCTTGTTCCGTTGTTTTGGCTGGGATAGCGAACGGGCAGTTCTCCCTTCGACGAGGCGTGCATTAGGATTAGAGTACCGTGCAGACGATACGAGT
>PLPA01000027.1 GCA_003159355.1 Acidobacteriaceae bacterium
AATTTGCTGGGCAAGCGCGTGGATTACTCGGGCCGCTCGGTGATCGTGGTGGGGCCGGAGTTGAAATTGCACCAGTGCGGATTGCCCAAGAAGATGGCGCTCGAACTCTTCAAGCCGTTCATCTATCATCGCCTGGAACAGACGGGCCACTGCACCACCATCAAGCAGGCCAAAGAAATGGTGGAGATGCAGGAGCCGGTGGTGTGGGACATTCTGGAAGAGGTCATCAAGGACCATCCGGTGCTGTTGAACCGCGCGCCCACGCTACATCGCCTGGGCATTCAGGCCTTTGAGCCGGTGCTGGTAGAGGGCAAGGCGATCAAGATTCACCCGCTGGTTTGCACGGCCTTCAATGCCGACTTCGACGGCGACCAGATGGCGGTTCACATTCCGCTGTCGCCGGAGGCGCAGATCGAGGCGAGCGTGCTGATGCTGGCGTCCCATAACATTTTGTCGCCGGCTTCGGGCCAGCCGATCACCGTGCCCTCGCAGGACATGGTGCTGGGCCTCTACTACCTGACCAAGGCCAAGAAGAACGCCAAGGGCGAGGGACGTGTCTTCGCCAATACGGAAGAGATTCTGATGGCTCTCGAAGCCAAGGAAGTGGAGACGCTGTCGCCGATCCGGCTGCGCTACACGGGCCAGGTGCTGGACCTGACCACGGCTTATGATGACCAGGACCTGACGCACATCGATCCGGTGGACTTCAACAAGCAGTACATCTCGACGACGGTGGGCCGCGTGATTCTAAACGACGCGCTGCCGGAGGGAATGCCGTTCATCAACGGCCTGTTGAAGAAGAAGGGCATCGGGCAACTGGTGAACTATTGCAACCAGAACCTGGGCCTGGAAGTGACGGTGGGGATGCTGGACCGGATCAAGGAACTGGGCTTCCAGTACGCCACACGCTCGGGACTTTCGGTGGGCCTGGACGACATGGTGATTCCAGACAGCAAGTACACCGTTGTGGACGAAGCCGACAAGAAGGTGATCGAGGTCCAGAAGCAGTACATGGACGGCGCCATCACCAACGGCGAGCGCTCGAACAAGGTGATTCAGATGTGGTCGGCGGTGACCGAGAAGGTTGCCGACGAGATGTTCGACAACATGAAGCGCGCGGACGACGAAGGCGCCTTCAATCCGATTTACATCATGGCCGACTCCGGCGCGCGCGGATCGAAACAGCAGATTCGCCAGCTTTCAGGAATGCGCGGCCTGATGGCCAAGCCTTCGGGCGAAGTGATTGAAACGCCCATTACGGCGAACTTCCGCGAGGGGCTGACGGTGCTGGAATACTTCATCTCGACGCACGGCGCGCGCAAGGGATTGGCCGATACGGCACTCAAGACGGCCGACTCCGGCTACCTGACGCGGCGGCTGGTGGACGTGGCCCAGGACGTGATTGTGACCGAGTACGACTGCGGCACAGTCGAGGGTATTTACGTCGGATCGATCGTCGAGTCGGGCGAGATCATCGAGCCGTTGAGAGACCGCATCATCGGCCGCGTGTCCCTGGAACGCATCAAGGACTACGACGGCAACATCGTGGTGGATTTGAACCAGGGTATCGACGAGGACATTGCTTCGGCGATTCAAGGCGCGGGCGTGGAGAAGGTAAGGATTCGCTCGGTGCTGACCTGCGAGTCGCGGCGCGGCGTTTGCGCGCTGTGCTACGGGCGCAATCTGGGTTCGGGGCGCATGGTGGAACTGGGCGAGACCTGCGGCGTCATTGCCGCGCAGTCCATCGGCGAGCCGGGAACGCAGTTGACGATGAGAACCTTCCACGTCGGCGGCACGGCTAGCCGCGTCTCGGACAAGTCGCGCCTGGACGCCAAGAACAACGGCTTTGTGCGCTTCATCAATCTGAACTATGTGGAGAGCAAGGACGGCACGCTGGTGGCCATGAACCGCAACGGTTCGCTGGCCGTTCAGGACGACCGCGGTCGCGAGAAGGAGCGCTATCAGGTGGTTTATGGCGCGCGCCTCAAGGTGAAGGATGGCGAGCACGTCATCCTGGGCCAGTTGCTGGCCGAGTGGGATCCGTACACCTACTCGATCCTTACCGAGATCGGCGGCGCGGTGCAGTTCAAGGACTTGCAGGAAGGCATCACGCTGAACGAAGAGGTGGACGAAGTGACCGGCCTCTCGCGCTGGGTGGTGGCCGATGCGCCGGATGAGAAGCGCCAGCCGGCCTTCGTGGTGAAGAACGCCAAGGGGCACAAGCGTTACCTGCTGCCGCGCGGCGCTCACCTGATGGTGCAGGACGGCGATGAAGTGGGTCCGGGCGACGTGCTGGCGAAGATTCCCAAGGAGAGCACGCGCACCAAGGACATCACCGGTGGTTTGCCGCGCGTTGTGGAGCTGTTTGAGGCGCGCAAGCCGCGCGAGACCGCGATCATTTCGGAAATCGACGGCGTGGTCCGCTTCGGCGAGGTCTCGAAGGGCCAGCGCAAGATCTACGTGACGGCGGACAACGGCGACGAGAAAGAATACTCGGTGCCGCGCGGTATTCACGTGAACGTGCAGGAAGGCGAGCGGCTGCGCGCCGGCGAACCGCTGATGGATGGCCCCTTGAACCCGCACGACATTCT
>PLPA01000209.1 GCA_003159355.1 Acidobacteriaceae bacterium
CGGGAATTTTGCAAGAGGCTACTTTGTCTAGAAATATCTGGAGCGCCGCCACGCCCAAAACCAGTAGGGAGAGGCCAACATAATCTAGACGCATCTTGCCGGGCTTGAAGCGGCGGAGAAATGGAGGGTCTTCCACCAGTTTGTAGATCAAACCCAGAGCCAGTAGTCCAACCGGCAGGTTAATCAGAAAGATCCAGCGCCAGGAATAATTGTCCGTGATCCACCCGCCCAGTGTGGGGCCCAAAGCAGGAGCGACCAGAACAGTGACGCCATAGAGCGCAAAGGCCGCCCCGCGCAGCCGCCGCGGAAAGGAATCCGCCATGATGGCCTGCGACATGGGCTGCAAGCCGCCTCCACTCGCTCCTTGAAGCGCCCGGGCGAGCAGAAGAATCGGTAAACTCGGAGCCAGCCCGCAGAGCAAGGAACTGGCAGCAAAAAGTGCAATGCAAATCATGAAGAAACGCTTGCGGCCCACCGCGCTGGAAATCCATCCTGTGATGGGCAGCACGATGGCGTTGGCCACCAGGTAGGTGGTCAGCACCCACATGGCTTGATCCTGGCTTGCTCCCAGATTTCCCGCAATATGAGGAAGCGCAACATTGGCGATGCTGGTGTCCAACACCTCCATGAAGGCGGCAATCGCCACCACGACCGCAACCAGCCAGGGGTTGTACCTGGGCTTCCATTCTTCCATTGCCTGGCTAGCGGCCACGATGCCTCTCGATCAATAGTTATTATAAAACGAAACGTACCGTTTCGTATATAATCCATAAACAAAGGTATTACACTGAATCCGGCGAACTCCGGGAGATGCCATGCACCAGGAGAATCTTGAATCCGAGTCCAGGGCCAAGCGCCCCGCCGGCAGGCCGCGCAGCGAGAGTTCGCGCGCCGCCATCCTGGAGGCTGCGTACAGCTATCTGCAAGACCGGCCGGTCGCCTCGATTTCGCTTCTTCACATCGCCCGCAAAGCTCATGTAAGCTCCGCCACGATCTATCGCTGGTGGTCCACGAAAGAAGCGTTATTGCTGGATGCCTGTCTCAACAAGGCAGACCACGAACTGGTGCTTAAGAGCGAAGGATCTCCGCTGGAGCGTCTCAAAGAGTACATCCTCCAAGTCGGACGCTCTTTTACCGGTAGAAGCGGCATCGTCACCGCCCGCCTGTTGACGGCCATTCAGGATAATCCCATCCTGCGCAAGGAGTTCATGGAACGCGTGTACCCGCCGCGCGACAAGGAGATCCGGGCGGTTGTGAAAGAGGCGATCCAGTTGCGCCAGCTCCCGGCTGCGATGGACGTGAGCGTCTTTCTGGATTCGATCATCGGTCCCCTGCTGGCCCGGCTGCTGATTAGCCACGAACAAATCGACGAGGCCTTCGTGATCTCGGTATTCCATCAGGTCGTGGCAGGAACCGTGGCTCAGGACGCAGCCGGAAAGTCCAGTCAAGCCTAGCGCCTTCCCACACTGCCGAAAGCCGGCGTGTTCAGCTCGGCTCTCCAGGTAATCCCGGAAGACGGTCGGCCGATGAAAAGAAAACCGACCTCTGCGTTGCGCGTTCGAGTTCAGAGCTGCCGGCATTTGCAAAACGCAAGTGAATTAGGTAGCTTGATTCTGCGGAGCGATTGTGCCGTTGAACAGATTGATCCCGCCCCTGATTCCACCTTTCACTTCTCCATTCCATTCCCCGAAAGGAAAACGAAACGATGAAACTGACCACCCACCTTCACTTTGGCGGCAACTGCGCTGAAGCTCTTCGCTTCTACGAAGAGCATTTGGGCGCAAAGATCCTCTTCAGCATGACCTACGAGCAGATGCCGGAGCCGAAAAACATTCCGCCGGGATGCGAGCAGGGCATCCTCCACGCAAGCATTCGGATCGCAGACACGACGATCATGGCCGGCGACGCTCCCGCGGACCGCTTTCAGCCGATGCGCAGCGCCTATCTTGCACTATCCGTTGACAGCGATGAGGAAGCGGAGCGCATCTATGCCCTGCTCGCCGATGGCGGCGAGGTCATCATGCCGATAACGGAGACCTTCTTCGCCCTCCGCTTCGCCATGCTACGAGACAAGTTCGGGATCTTGTGGATGCTGATTCACGAACGTCCCATGCCGGCCGGCGCATGAGGAACGCTTGTTAATTTGAATCGGATAGGGCGCTAGCTGTTCCCTGTTCTTTCAGCTCTCGACATAGTCCCAGAAGGCGTCGGCGATCTCCGCGCCCAGTTCGTTGGTCATGCGGCGGGCGGCGCGCTCCACCTCTTCGATGAGGCCGTGCAGGTAGTCACGCGAGCGGGAGATCGCCACCACGCCGATCGTCGCCGACTGCCAGGTCACTGCCTCGTCCAGCTCGGCCACCGACACGTTGAAGCCCTGCTTGAGTTGGTCCTTGAGCGAGCGGACCACCTGGCGCCGGTCCTTGAGCGACTGGGCGTGCTCAATGCGAATTTCGAGCGTTAATTGGGCGATGGGCATGGCATTTCGGAGTTACATCGCCAGTGTAGGCTGGTTTGCGGCAGACGGGAAAGAATTATTTTGCATCTCTTCGCACGGATTTCGACTTTTAGCGAACGGGCCTCATAAGACTCCATAGAGTAAACTGCTTCCAAAGCCTTTCTGCCATTCGGCCAGAGGCTAACAAAGGGGATACTGATTGTGAGTCAGATCATCGTTGATACGAATTTGTGCAAGAAAGACGGCGTGTGTGTGGCCGTGTGTCCGTCTGGGGCTCTTACGCTCGGTATAGATGGCTTTCCTGAAGAGCTTCAGGAGACTCTTTGCATTCTTTGCGGCCACTGCGTTGCCGTGTGTCCCAACGATGCTCTGACTCACACAGGCCTGCCGCAAGAGGCCTTTTTGCCTGCATCCAAAGAGCTGCCGGCTCCGGCGGTGATCGACGGCTTTCTGAACAGCCGCCGGTCGGTGCGGGAGTTCAAGAACCAGTCTGTCGCCCGCGAGACACTGGAGGCGTTGCTGGACGTGGCGCGGCGTGCTCCGACGGCTTCCAACTCCCAGAAGCTGCACTGGATCGTTGTGGGAGGCGGGGAAAAGGTGCGCGCCTTGTCCGCGGAGGCGGTGAACTGGATGCGCGAGTCGGGCACCAGTTCCGCCATGCTGGAGCAGTGGGACAGCGGATACGACTTTATCCTGCGCGGGGCTCCCACGGTGGTTGTAGCCTGCGCGCCGGAGGATTATGGCTTCGGAAAACAGGATTGCTCCATTGCCCTGACCTTCCTTGAACTGGCGGCGGAGGCGCGCGGCCTGGGCGTTTGCTGGGCCGGTTACCTGACTCGCGTCGCTGCCGTTCATGCTCCTTTGCGGCAGGCGTTATCGGTCCCAGAAGGATACACCGTCTGCGGCGGCCTGATGCTCGGCGAACCCAAGTACAAGTACCGGCTCGTGCCTCCCAGAAAGCCGCTCAGCGTGCAGTGGCTTTAGCACCCTAATCCGCGAACTGCGCCAACTGTTCCGGCGCCGGTTTGGGCGTGAACAGGCTCACCACGACCATCGCCGCCACCGCCGCGAAGAGCGCTGGGAAGATGGCGTCGCGGTCGGCGAGAATGTGCGGAAAGCGATCCCTCACCGCCTGGATGTCCCAGATCAGCGTGACCACCGTGCCGCTGGCGATGGCCGCCACCGCGCCCCAGGCCGTGACCCGCTTCGAGTAGAAGGCCGCCAGCACCACCGGCGTCAGCGCGGCGGAGTA
>PLPA01000017.1 GCA_003159355.1 Acidobacteriaceae bacterium
TCATCGACTCGGCCTCCTTGCCGCTGAGCAGTTGCGTGCGCTCCCGGCCGCTGACCGGGTCCAGATCGTAGCGGAAGAGACGGTCCTCGGGCTTCTGCTTGCCGTGGTCGATGTGGCTCCATGTGCCCATCAGTTGCCGTCCGTTCGGCTCGGTCAGCAGCGCATAGACCTGCGTCAGCGCGGAGCCCTGGGCGGGATTCGCGCTCCAAATCGGCGCAGCCTGGCTGCCGCGCATCCAGCGCGCTGCCCACATATGCTGCGAGAAGTCGTAGCGGAAGGCGGTGAAAAACGTCTCCGCCGCGCAGGCGTTGCAGTCGTCGTAGAGAGCGCCCAGCTCCCGCGGCGCGCCGTCGGCCAGCAGCATCCAGTCNNAGGCGCAGATTCGCGCCCTTGATCAGCCGCGTGCCGTTGTGGCTGGTCAGCGAGAGGCTCCAAACCGTGAAGGTGTCCTCCGAAGGCTCTGATTGCGGCGAGGCGCGCAGCGTGGTCACGACCAGCGCCGCGTCATACTGTACGCCGATCTCGCGTATCGCCGTCCAATCTTCCACGGCCAGCGACCGCGTGACCCACGCCACCACGTCCCGGTCCTGCGCGGAGTGGAAGTCCATCCAGCGAAAGGGATCCTGCTGCGCGTGCAAGGGCGCGGCGGCGAAGAGCATGACCGCGAGAAGACCATAAAAGAGCGAGGAGGAAACGAGCCGCATGAATTCAGGTATAGCAGAGAGGCGCAGCGACCACCTAGGGTGAGGCCAGCAGCCTTCAAAGATCCGGCGCTGGATCATCGAAGAATTGCTCTTCCGGGAGCATGCTTTGGTGCAAGATGCGCGAGATGAAGATACCGTCCCCATCCCACCGGTAAAAGAAGACATGCCGTCCTTTTTCAAAGCGATGCAGACCGGGGCGAATCCACGCGCAGCGCCGGCCGAGTGAAGGGTTGGCGGCCAACAACTTCGCGCACTTCTCCAAGCTGTCAAGGTAGCGCTCCGCCTGAGCCGCGCCCCAATTTTGCAGCGTATAGGCGCCGATGCCCAGTAAGTCAGCCTTGGCGCTACGAGAATATCGCACCGTGGTCATGGCTATAGCGGTTCTCCAATCGCTGTACACCGGAACCATGCCGCTAAGTGGCTTTTTCCTCAAGAAAAGGCCACCTTCGACAGAACTGGTAAGGACATATGTATTGGAGAACCGCTCTAGCTGGGGATCGCTTGCAGATGGAGTTCCTCACGCACTTGAGCGAAGACATCGCCCTCGGCAATGCCGCTGGCATCTCCCTCGTCAATGGCCGCGCGCAGCGTTTCCAGCTTGGCCTCAAATACGCGCTCCTCGCGCTCCAAAGTCCGCAACGCGGCACGCACCACCTCGCTGGCGTTCTCAAAACGCCCGGACTCCACCCGCGCCAGCACAAAGCTGTCGAGCTCCTGAGTCAAATTCACATTGCGAGTCGGCATGACACTCCACTCCTTCCTTTTCCAAAAAAAGAACTGAGAGCAAGCGTACCACGATTAGCAATCTTTGCCAACTGCCTGCGGTGTGGACAGAGATCAGGGATCAGAGATCAGAAAAACGTAGGTTAGGGTTCGTGGTCTCCCAGGTCCCAAAATCCGGACCTGGGCCACCCAATCCTGATGGTCGGACATGGGCCACCTGCGAACGCTTGTGCTTTGGAAGCCGTAGGGCCTACAATTCGCCATACACATTCAGGAGCCACTCACATGAAACGTATTGCATTGCTTGCGGTCGTCATTGGCTTTGCGCTGTCTACTCATCCTGCTAATGCTCAACAGTCCCCAGCTCAGGAACCGACCGGAGCCCAACTACTTGATGAGTGCCAAGTTGCCGCGAAGGGAAGCCCCAACGCCCCCGAGGATGCTGCCGAGTTGGCGAAAGGTATGCATTGCTTGGGGTACCTGAGTGGTGTGACAGACACCTATTTGTTCTGGAAGCATACAAACAATACCCATAAAGCGAAAGTGTATGTTCCCGCCTGCATCCCCGAAGAAGCGACCAACTTCGAACTTGCAAGGGTCGTGGTGAAGTATTTGAATGACCATCCGAATCAGCTGCACAAAAGCTATAGGCTCTTGGTCATGCTTGCGCTTGAGGACGCCTATCCATGTAAATAATAGCGGAGACTGAGGAAGCATCTATGCACTCGATTATGTGGTTTTGGACAACAGGAATTCACGATCCGGGATGGGTGCAAGCCATCGCAGCGGTTGCGGTCGTGGTGCTCACGTTAGTGATGGTCATCGTACTCTTCATCTATGCATACGATACTCACACTCTGGCGAAGACAAGCGTTGAGCAGATAGGTTTAGCCAAACTGGACCGCGAGGAACTCAAAACCATAAAACGTCATGTTGCAAACGACCGCTTTCTAAAGGTTCAAGCCGACTTGACTCTCCTTATGCAATCAATCATTGATGGAACTTTCGGCACCAAGCCACCACCGCCGCTTTACCCGGACAATTGGCCTGATGTCGCAATTGTGCTGGCATTAAGAACCCGGAGCGTGATTTCAGCGGTGATTGCACTAGGAATACAGTTGCGGAGCGTCGATTTTACGATAGCTGCATTTTTCAGCGCCTCGAACAATGATGAAAAAACAGCTTGTGAATTGAAAGTTAGGACCTCCTTAAGCCGTGCGATTGAAGAATCTACGAAATTGTCAAACCTGTTAGTCGAAGATGCAAAGAAGTAGAACGAACCTGCCTACTTGCTGGGAGACATGAACCCAAACCAGCGCTTCTACGAATCCGCGATGAAACCTTTGCCCTGCCATTTTTAGGTGGCGTCGATGCGCAACTTGGAGCCGTAGCGCGGCGCGGCTCAGGCGATGGCTGCGATGCCGTTTTTGGCGGCGAGGGTGAGTAGTTTTGCGGCTGGTCCACGTGGCTGCTTTTCGCCACGCTCCCACTTGCTGACGACTCCAGTGGTCACATTCAGATGAGCCGCGAAGACGGCCTGGCTGACCGCCGCTTTGGCGCGGATGCGGCGAATGGCGGCCGGAGAGAGTTCCATGACCGGGGTGAGACATGCGTGGTCGAACTCGCGCATGGTCTTGCTGTCAATCGCGCCGGCCTGGTGCAGGTCAGACATGCTTTCGTGCAGCGCCGCGAGTGCTTCACTCTTGTATGTTTTTGCCATCTTACGGTCCCTTCTTTGCTAGTGTGGCAAACGGATTTCAACAGTGAACCGCATCCATTCTATATTGCCGAGTTTATTGTCAGGCGTATCATTTGCATGGCTAATCCGTGAATCGATGATCCAGAGATGGCCCGTGCCCACCAGTGAACTCCCAAGTTTCGCGAAAGCCTTCTTCTGTTCTTGCTGCGTCATGCCATTTGGCCAATGCACAATCTCTATTTTTCTGGATTCTCTGTCGTAGTCTTTGCAATTGGTCACGAAGTCGAATTCACGCGGCGAATCAGAGACCTCGTCTTCTGCCGTCCATCCGTAACTTGTGTCGATCATCAGATCATTATGGGAATGGTAGAATGGAGTCGCGACCGATGCAAATTCAGGGCAGTTGTCGTTCGGATGCCTTGGAGTTACGGCTATTGTCCACTCGCCTGCTGGATGTGATCGAGAGTTGGGCTTCCGTAGAAAGTTGAACTCCGCTTGAAGGTCGAATACCAGTTCGTCATTCAGATCCTTGCGAAACTCATTGCCCGCAAACACCTCACCTGAGAAACAAATCGCGCCGGGCGAGCAAACTGGCTTGTTGGTGTCTAGCTGTTTTTGGGGCGCTGACGGGGCGGTCTGTGCGTAGATAGCAGCGGCGCAAACAAAAGCAAAACTCCAAAGCTTCTTCATAACAAATCACACTTCCTACCTACAAACCAGCTACAAACCCAGCTTAACCCAGATCGCATCCACGCGCGCCTTGGTCTCGCGGTCCATTTCTATCATGGCGGGCCAGGGACGCTCGAAGCCTTCGGCCTTCCATTTTCTTGTGGCGTCGATGCCCATCTTGGAGCCGTAGTTGGGCAGGCGGCTGGCGTGGTCGAGCGAGTCGACCGGGCCGAGGGTGAATTGAATGTCGCGCTCCGGGTCGATGTTGTTGGTTACGCGCAGGACGACCTCGGCGAGATTCTGCACGTCGCAGTCCTCGTCCACGACAACGATGATCTTGGTGAACATGGCCTGGCCGAGCGACCAGATGGCGTTCATCACCTTGCGCGCCTGGCCGGGATAACTCTTGCGGATGGAAACTAACATCAAGTTATGAAAGACGCCCTCGGCGGGCAGGTGAATGTCCACTAACTCCGGAATCTGCATCTTCATCGCGGGCAGGAAGATGCGCTCGACGGCCTTGCCCATCCAGGCGTCCTCCATGGGCGGCTTGCC
>PLPA01000183.1:0-9545 GCA_003159355.1 Acidobacteriaceae bacterium
GAAGAACTTCGCCGGCCATGCGCGGATTCATCTGCTCCATGGCGATAGCGCGGTGGAGCTGCCGAAGTTGCTTCAGTCGGTTTCCGAGCGTTGCCTTTTCTGGCTGGACGGGCATTCGGACAAGACGCCGATCATGGAGGAATTGCGCGCTGTTTTTACCCATGGGAGCTACAAGCACGCGATTTTGATTGATGACGCGAACTGTTTCGGCTCCAGCCAGTTCTATCCCACCATGGATGCGGTGAGAGAACTGACCGCCCAGCTCTGGCCGGAAGCTGTGGTGGAAGTGCGGGACAACATCATCCGGATTCATCCGTCCTAAGCGCGTCTGCGCAAGCCTCGTGGCCGGGAACTAAACAGGGCTTCCGCGGCCGATGGGGCGCTTACTGGCCTGAATCGCACCTCTCTGTCATAAGGAGCAATCAGCCGCGCCCGCCATTGAGGCAAGGAGCATTGAGTGCGCCAGAATCTGGCGGGGGATGGGTAGCCTCCGTCGGTCTCCGCAGATGAAAGGTTTCGCGGATGTGCTTCGCGCTGATAAACTCTCGTAGTGATTGCGGCTGACGAATCTCCGCTTTCCCTACTTGACTCAAAATGACACAGAACACTCCACTCACCACCATCAATGATCTCTTTCGCCGCGTTGCCGCAGCCGCCAACCCCCGCGCCATCCTCTGGCAGGACGAGTTCAACCATTGGCAACCTATCTCCTCTGACCAGATCTATCAGCGGGTCCGCGCGCTGGCTCAGGCCTTCCTCAGTTGGGGCGCGCAGAAGGGCGACCGCATTGCCCTGATCGCCGAAAACCGCTGGGAGTGGGCCGTGACCGACTTCGCAGCACTGGCCATCGGCACGGTGGATGTCCCCATCTACCCCACGCTCACCGGCGAGCAGATCGCCGTGCTGGTGGCCGACGCCGGCTGCCGCATCGCCGTCGTCTCCACCCGCCAGCAGTTCGACAAGCTGAACGCCGTGCGCGGAAAGACTGCGCTGGAGCGCATTCTGATGATGGACCCGGCCGCGCCCGAGAGCGCGATCCCCTTCAGCGAAGTGCTGAAAGGGGCTGATGAACGCGGCGCCGAGCGCGACCCGGTCTTCGACGCCCTGGCGCGCTCCGCCGAGCCAAAGGACCCGTCCACGCTGATTTATACCTCCGGAACCACCGGCGAGCCCAAGGGCGTGGTGCTCACCCACGGCAACATGGCCGCCAACCAGAACTACGCCCCCGTGGATTTTGACTTTAGCCCCGCCGACGCCCTGATCTCCTTCCTGCCTCTTTCGCACGTTACGGCGCGCGCGCTGGATTACGTGATGTACTCCCACGGGGTGCAAGTGGCCTACTGCTCGCACTTCGATAAACTGCCGCAGGCCATGCGCGAGATTCGCCCCACGGTTTTTGTCGGCGTGCCGCGCGTCTTCGAGAAGATTCGCCAGGAGGTGGAGCGCCGGGCGGCTCTGTCGCCTGTGAAGAAGCGCCTGCTCGCCTGGGCTATAGGAGTAGGCGCCCGCCACGGCGATACCGTCTACGACGGCCGCAAGCCTTCGTCGGGCCGGTGGAAGCTGGCTGACAAGCTGGCCTACTCCAAGGTGCGCGAGGCCTTCGGCGGCCGGGTCAGGATCTTCGTCGTTGGCGGCGCGCCGCTGGGTATCGACACTGCGAAATGGTTCGCCTCGGTGGGGATTGCTCTCTGGGAGGGCTATGGGCTGACCGAGACCTCGCCGGTCATCGCTCTCAACACGCCTCGCGTCCACCGCATGGGCGCCGCGGGCATGCCCCTGCCCAATCTCGAAGTGAAGCTGGCCGCGGATGGAGAGTTGCTGGTTCGCGGGCCGTCGGTCTTTACCAACTACTGGCAAAAGCCGGAGGCAACCACCGAGGCTTTCGACGCGGAGGGCTGGTTCCGCACCGGCGACATCGGCCATCTGGACGCGGATGGCTTCCTCTTTATCACCGACCGCAAAAAGGAGCTGCTGAAGACCTCGGGCGGCAAGATGGTGGCTCCTCAGCCGATTGAAAACAAGCTCAAGAACAACGCTCTGGTGGCGCAGGCCGCGCTGGTCGGCGACCGGCACAAGTTCATCTCGGTGCTCCTCTCGCCCAACTTCGCNNTTGCGCTCTACGCCGAGATTGTGCGCGAGGTGAACGGCAGCCTGGCCAACTTCGAAAGTTTGAAGCGCTTCCGCGTGGTGGCGGATGAGTGGACGCAGGAGTCGGGCGAGCTGACGCCCTCGATGAAGTTGAAGCGGCGCGTGATTACGAGCCGGTACGCGGCCCTGATCAACGCGCTTTACGCGGACGAAGCAACCTCACGAGGCGAATAGGGAAGCTCAGGCCGCGGCCCAGCTCCTTGCCAAACAGAGTTCGCTTGTCCCACAGGCGGGCCATGCCGCGGAAGAACGGCGCGCCCCAGGCGCCCACTCCCAGCAAGGCGCCAAAGAAGATGACGGCGTCGATGTTGAGCCGCCCGGCGCTCGACCAGTAAGCGTCGGGCTCCAGGTCCAGCCAAATCGAAAACTCGTCCAGCGTCAGCGCCGCNNAGCAGCCAGCCGTAGCCCACCAGCAGCAGGATCAGAATCCCCCAGACCAGGTGATGAATGTGCGTTCCATGGATCACCACCCACTGAAAATGCCCCTCATGATTCACGATCCGATGGACGAGAACTCGCACTCCCGCAAAGGTAAGCAGAAAAGAGACCGAGGCGATGAACATCCGACGCCGCGGGCGGTCGGGGATGGAGGCCCGGACCAGGTAGCCCAGCCGCGTCAATTGAAGCAGGACCACCAACATCACGACGACCAGGCTGGCGAAGGCCAGCAGAAACAGTGCTCCAGTTCCGGGCATACCCTATTGAACCACTTCGTGGCATTTTCTTTCAATGCAGGAATGTAAGCTGGGTGAATGTGAGCGCGGTCACGATTTGTCTTTACAGCCGTGGAGTAAACTGGATAAGGCGTCGAGTGCGGCGATTTCCCTTTCTGGACGCACAATTCAGCGACATATTTCCGGCCCGGTACCTGCGGCCGCGCAAAAAATTGATGAGGAGATTTTACGATGCGAGTTGCTTTATTGACCGGAGGCGGCGACTGCCCCGGACTGAATGCGGTGATNNGTGCGCAAGGGCATCAACCACTATGGCGATGAGTTCATCGGCTTTCTCAACGGCTGGAAGGGCGTGCTGGAGAATGACTTCATTCCGCTGACCCTGGAGGCCGTTGACGGCATCCAGCTCAAGGGCGGCACCATCCTGCACTCCTCGCGCACCAACCTGAAGAAGATTCCCGGCGGCATCGAGAAGGTGCAGGAAGTCTTCAAGGCCAACAAACTCGACGCGCTGATCGCCCTCGGCGGCGACGACACCCAGTCGGTGACGCTGTTTCTGAGCGAGCACGGCATGCCCAGCGTGGGCGTGCCCAAGACCATCGACAACGACCTCAGCGGCACCGACCAGACCTTCGGTTTTGACACCGCCGTGATGATTGCCACCGAGGCTGTGGATCGCATTCGCACCACCGCCGACTCGCATAATCGCGTGATCGTGGTGGAAGTGATGGGCCGCGACGCCGGATGGATCGCCTATGCGGCTGGTGTCGCCGGCGGCGCGGACGTGACGCTGGTCCCCGAAAAGGACATCGACATCAACCATGTCTGCGAGCTGCTCAGTTACAACTACGGTCACGGCAAGCATTATGGCATCGTGGTCGTCTCCGAGGGCTGCCATCTGCCCGAAGTCGGCCAGGTGGTCAACGAAAACGCCAAGCTGGATTCCTTCGGCCATGCCCGTCTCTCCGGCATCGGCGAGAAGCTGGCCGACCTGATCGAGAAGAAGACCGGCTTCGAGACCCGCTCCGTCAATCTGGGCCACACCCAGCGCGGCGGCGTTCCCACGGCCTACGACCGCATCCTCGGCCAGCGTTACGGTCTGCACGCCATCGACATGGTCCACGACCAGAAGTGGGGCCGCATCGCCGTGCTCAGGGGCCTGGACATCACCGACATTCCGATCAAGGACGCCATCGCGACAAACCGCCGCCTCGATCAGCGCTTCTTCGACGTGATCTCCGACCTGGAAGTGAAGGTCTAGTCCTTTTCGTTCCCATTCAACTGGGTGCCCCAGGTCCGGATTTTCGGACCTGAGAAACCACGAACCCCAACCAGCATCGTTCATCACCAGATTCAAATCATCCACAAAGAGCCATCCTCACTCGGGGGATGGCTCTTGGCTTTTCCGGGCGCCGCATCCTTCGCTTTTTTTCTAGCGAAGGATGGGAATCCGAACCGTCGTCCTCCACGCCGAAGGCCGCCGCCTAGACGACAAGTCGCTAAGGGTGGCGCGTGATTGCAATGATCGTAATCACCGGAGTTCGTTTCCTGCTTTTGATTTCATCGGGACCGTAATGCCAGAAAATGCGGTAGGCGCCGGGGGTGTTGTTTTGCACGTAGGCCTCGAAGAGCTTCTCTCCATGCGCGCCCGTCAGCGAGGTGAATTCATGCGTATGCAGGCCGGGGTGGGCTGGATCGATTTCCAGGAAACCAAGAGCCTTGCGCACCTGCCCCAGCAGCGCCGCCTGCGACGGCGAGCCTTCGAGCGCCGTCAACTGCGCATCCGCCGTGGGCGTGAATTTGAGCTTCCTCACCATCTCTATGCCTTGGCGTGGCTGGCAAACGAGCCGCGGTAAACGCTCTTGCCCTCCGCCGACTCCCGCAATCCCTGCTTCACGCTGGCCAGCGCTTGGCTGTTCTCATAAAGCCACACCTCTGAGGCGGGAATCGCCTTGACTGGATCGAGAATTAGCTGGCCGAGAGGATTACGGTAAATATTAAAGGCTGTCGCATCGCTCAGGGCCGCTCCCAGCGAGAGCCGTTTCTTCCCATCCGGCTGCGCGAACTCGGAGACAAGCTTAAAATCGGTATCTTTGAGGACGGCGAAGGTTGGCATGGTGGGAGAGTAGCACAAGTAGGATAATAAAGCAAGTGGGCTTCGCCCACTTTGAGCATCCGGCGCGCCTGCCGTAAAGTTGGACTGTGCTGTACCGCCTGTTCAAGCCCGAAGACTTCGACCCGCTCTACGCCCTCGAAGAACTCTGCTTTGAGCCGCCCTCGCGCTTTGGCCGGCGGTATATGCGCCTGCTTGTCAGCCGCGCGAATGCGGCCACCTGGATTGCCGAAGAGGATGGACGGCTGTGGGGCTTCGCCATCGTCGAGTGGGCCGAAGGCAGGCGCGGGGCCCCCAGCGACAGGTCTTCGTCGCTGGGGTGTAGACGCGGCGTCACGGCTTACATTCAAACCATCGAAGTTGCCCCGGAGGCGCGTGGCCGCGGTGTGGGCGGCGCGCTGCTCGGCAACATCGAGGGCTCCGCGCGCGCTGCGGTCGCTGGCTTGATCTGGCTGCACGTCGAGGCCGCAAACGCCGCCGCCATCCGCCTCTACGAGGCGCGGGGATACGCCTGCGACGGCCGCCAGGAGAACTACTATCCCCATGGCCGCGCGGCGCTCATCTACGTCAAGCGGCTGGATTCAGGGACCGCGAGTTAGAGTATGCTCTCATCTTCACGCCCGGACGCGGCGCCGGGAGATTCGCAATGAAACTATGCTCCCCGGCCCAGTCAATACCGCCAACTGGTCAGGTCCGCTCCCGGGGGCGCGGTCTTCTGGATGCGCTCCAGAATCTTCGGCAGGTACATGGTGTTGTAATGCAGCCGCGAGTAGGCGTTCGGCAGCGTGGGATCGCCATTCCAGCAGTGCTCGGCGCGCGGGCCGTAAGTCACTTCGCCTCCATAGGGCGGATTCTTCGTCGCATTGAGGAAATCCTCCATGCGATAAACCGCGTCATTCAGGAAATATGTGTCGTCGGAACCCACATAAATGTGGATCTTTCCCGCTAACTCCGGCCCCAGCTTCGCCCAATCCCGCTCCAGAATCGCTTCCAGATCGTAGTGCTGCCGCCAGTACTCGGCCACGCTGTGATCGATCACGCCGGTCGCCTTGTCGAAGATCGGCTGCGGATAGCCGTCCGCGCCCACCGGCCCGTAGACCGCCTGCCAGATGTCGAACTGCTCGCCAGAGCGGCCATGATCGCCCAACGCCAGCTCGTAGCCGTTGTTGTCCTCGGTCGTAATCAGCGTATGTCCCAGGTAGTCGCGCATCGCCGGCTGCGGCACGCGCTTGTGCGCGCCTTCCAGATAAAAGGCGTTTTTGTCTTTGTAAAGATCGATATTCATGTAGGCGTGGAAGTCAACCGGGTCGGGGCAGGCGGCAAAGGCGCCGTTGTAATGCTCCGGATAGAAGACCTGCACGGCCAGCGCCTCCCAGCCGCCCGTCGAGCCGCCATAGGTAAACCGCGCCCAGCCCTGGCCCAGCCCGCGAAACTGCTTTTCAATCGCCGGAATCAACTCGTTCTCGATGGCATCGCCGTACGGCCCCACGTTGGCCGAGTTCACCGCGTAGGAGTCGTCATAGTAGGGATTGGCGTGCTGAATCTTGACGATCAGCACTCGCGGAAAGCCCGGCGCAATCCATTGCTGATAGAACTTGTAGCCCTCCTCCTGCTGGATGCGGTTGTAGCCGGCCAGATGAAAGCGCTCGCTGTAGTCGGGCTTCAAATTCGGGTCGGGAGGCGTGGTGCGGAAGTTTCCGAAGTCGGCGACAAAATGATCGTGAAAGATCATCAGTGGAAAGCGCGCGTTGGGGTGCTCGTCGAAGCCCTCGGGCACCATCACGATGGCGCTCAAAAACATCGGCCGCCCCCAGAACTTCGTAAGCAATGCGCTCTGGATGCGGATACGGCGCACGTATTTCGTGTCGGCCGGCGTGGCGATGGGCGGAATCACCCCGGTCAGCGCAACCGCAATCGGCGCGCCGCCCGGCTTCACGGTGATCTTCTCCGGCTTCGAGATCAGGTTCCCCGGCGAGAGGTTCCAGAGCTGCCCTTCGCCCTGATCCATGTGCAGCTTGATGGTCTTGCCATCCGCGCGGTGAAAGGTCTCGTACTTGTTCAGCACCGCCTGGACGGTGTACTCGCCGGGCGGCACATCCTTCAGGCTGCGGATCGGATAGCCCCAGGCGCGCGCGTCCACCACCGCGGGCTGGCCCGGCTGCCAGCCGTCCACCGTCATGCCGAAGACCATCTGCGAGCGCGGCGTATCGTCGATCTGATTGCATGGATCATCACTGGGCTCTGTCGAGAGGCACAGCAACAGCCGCCCATCCAGCGGCTGCGCGCTCACTTCCCTGGGAAAGCTGACGGTGAAGGACTGCGCCGCGAGGGCGGCGGGGATGCACAGAACGAGAGCAAAGGCGATGCGTTTCATGCTCGCTAGTTTACCGCGCGGCATGAAGGCTGGTCGAGGGGAACGCGCCGCGGGCGAACGGCCGCCGGTTGCACGGAAAACATCTTGACTTTCCCTCTGCTATATATCATGCTATATAGCAGAGGTGAACGATGGCTCTCCTTGAAAAAGCAAAGGTCTTCATGAGCGGACGGAGCCAGGCCGTTCGCATCCCGGCGCGCTTCCGCTTCTCCAACAACGAAGTCTTTATCCGTCGCGACCCCAAAAGCGGCGATCTGATCCTCTCCCAGGCGCCTACAAGTTTAGAAGACATCTTTGCCGCGCTCGATAAGCTGGGAGTGCCGGAGGATTTCCTTTCTCCTTCCGACCGCGCCCAGGGCTTGCCGCAGGAACGGCCTGAGCTATGAATGCTCTTTATATGCTCGACACAAATACGGTCAGTTACATTACCAAAGGCCACTCCAAAGCCGCGCGCGCCCGGATGCTCAACCTGGAGGAGGATGAGGTTGTATGCCTCTCCGTGATTACCGAGGCGGAGATTCGCTACGGTCTGGCCAAGAGGCCTGAGGCAGTCGCACTGCGTGAGCGCATGGAATGGTTTCTCGCCGCGGTGAAGGTACTGCCCTGGGGACGCGACGAGGCGCGCGCCTATGGAGTGCTGCGAGCCAATCTGGAGTCCTCCGGCAAGACCCTCGAGAATATGGATATGCTGATCGCCGCCCATGCAATCGCAATCGGCGCGGTGCTGGTGACCAACGACAAGGCCTTTGCCCAGGTCGAGGATCTTCATGCCACTGAGAACTGGGCTACCGATCTTGTATAGGACTGCGCTTCCGGCGAGGGATGTGGTCTCCCACCAGAGGACATTCACATTGGAATATCACTCCGGATGATCGGGTGTCATCAGGCAGATGTCGGGCAGGTTACGGTAGCGCTCGGCGTAATCCATCCCATAGCCGATCACAAAGAGGTTGGGAATGGAAAAGCCCACATAGTCGGCTTCAATCTTTTCGATCCGCCGCGAGGGCTTGTCGAGCAGCGTGGCGATGCGCAGCGACTTGGGACGTTGCTGCATGAAGTGCTTGCGCAGGTACGAGAGGGTCAGGCCGGTGTCGAGAATGTCTTCGACCACCAGCACATTCTTGCCCTCCACCGGCTCATCCAGGTCCTTGATCAGCTTGACCGCGCCCGAGGATCGCTGCCCGCAGCCGTAGCTGGAGGTGGCCACAAAGTCGAAGGTCGCGTCCACATTGACGGCCCGCGCCAGGTCGGCCAGAAACGGCGCCGCGCCCTTCAGCACGCCCACCATTACCAGCTTTTCGCCGTTCAGGTCACGGGTAATCTGCGCGCCCATCTCGGCGACGCGCTCGGCAATCTGCTGGCGTGTATAAAGAATCTCAAGGTTCTGATGCATATCGGCTGCCATGCAATTAGTATCGCCTGAAGCCGGGGCTGGGTGGCAAGCACGGCGATGAAAATTCAGAGCGAGCGCGTCTGAATCCTGGCGGAGAAGGATGGGGGGCTTGACAGGATGCTCGAACGGACGGCAGGCCAAGGCATTCCGCGCCACATCAAAATCAACCTTCAACCGCCGCGTTGAAGCAGTCCGCTGTCGCTAGTGGCCTCACTGCCGGGGCGCAAAGTATCCCTTCTTGGCTCGCGCCTGGTAGCGCCGGTCGTTGCAGTAAAGATAGATGGGACGAAACGCGCCGTCGTACTTGAAATCGGCCGGAGTGTAGGTCAGCGCGTATTGGCTGCGCAGCTCTTCTTCGATGGATTGAAAGCTGTTCGTCATCTCCTCGATCGAAGGCGGAAAGAAGACCTGTCCGCCGGTTTCCTCCGACATCTTGGCCAGCACATCGTCGCCTTTGCCGCGGCTGGGCGTCCAGTTGGTGCTGATGGAATAGATAATGGTCTCGGCCCGCTGGCATTCCTTGATGGCCTCCTCCTGGTAGACGCGGCTCTGGTTGTCGTCGCCGTCGGAGATCAGCACGATGGCCTTACGCACCGGATCCGGTCCGCGTTCGCTGAGCAGCTTGTCGCGACAGGCGGTGTAGACGGCATCGAAGAGCGCCGTGCCGCCCCCCGGGCGCAGCCGGTTCACGCCCGCCTCCAGAGCGTCGATATTGTTGGTCCAGTCCTGTTGGATCGTCGGTGTGGAATCGAAGCCCATCACGAAGGCGCGGTCGCTCTTGGCCTTGAGAATCTGCAAGAGAAACTCGGTAGCGGACTGCTGCTCGAACTGAAAGCGCGAGCG
>PLPA01000183.1:9565-13979 GCA_003159355.1 Acidobacteriaceae bacterium
GTGAAGATGAGGTTGACCTCATTGACGCCCAGCCGGATTGTGGGCGCACTGACGTCAGGCTGTTGAGCAGCCGGGGCGGACTGGGCTGCGGGCGGGGGCGCGGGTTGCTGCGCATGCAGCGCGGAAAACGCAAACGCCATCGTGAAAACAAATCCAGAAAACTTTCTGATCATAGCTCCTTCATTTTATCAACCGTGCCTCGATTTTGCGCCAGTGTCCTGCCCTGTTCATTCCGCCGAAGGAGCTTGCCCGTCTTCCAGCCGGCTTAAGAACTCCTCCAACTCGGCGGGCAGCGGCGCTTCCAGTTGCAGCAGCTTCCCGGTGCCGGGATGGGGAAACTCGAGCTGCGCCGCGTGCAGGAAATTCCGTCCCAGCCGCAGCCTCTCCGGCTCCGCCTTGCGCCGCGCCGCCTTGGAGGTCGCGGCCTGCGAGGCGACCTGGTCGGTCAACTGGCCCGAGCCGCCATAGAGCGTGTCGCCCACTACCGGGTGGCCAATCGACGCCATGTGTACGCGAATCTGATGCGTGCGCCCGGTCTCAATGCGCACCCGCACCAGCGTGAACTTGCCAAAGCGATTCGCGAGCCGCCGGACCACTTCGTAGTGCGAGACCGCCGCGCGGGCGTCGCCCAGGGGTTTCGTGGTCATGCGCGTGCGCCGCTGCGGGTCGCGGCCTACGTTGGAGTTGATGGTGCCCCTGGCCCGCTCGACGGCTCCCTGGACCAGCGCAATGTAGGTCTTCTTGATCTGGCGGCTGGAGAACAGCTCCGCCAGAGCCGCGTGCGTGCGGTCGTTCTTGGCCACCACGATCAGCCCGCTGGTGTCTTTATCGAGACGATGCACGATGCCGGGGCGCAAGTCGCCGCCGGTCGCCGAAAGCGCCTTGAATCTGTACAGCAGCGCGTTGACCAGCGTGCCACGATTGCGCGCTTCTTCATTCTGCCCCGATCCGGCATGAACCATCATCCCAGCCGGCTTGTTGATCACCGCCAGCTCCTCGTCCTCGTAAACCACGTCCAGCGGAATCTCTTCTGCCATGGCTTTGAGCGGCGCCGGTCGAGGCTCGCCGGTAATGTCGATGCGCTCGCCGCCGCGCAGCTTCAGTGAGGCCTTCTCGCGTTTGCCATCGACCAGCACATCGCCCTGGTCTAGAAGGAGTTGCACGCGCGAGCGGCTCACGCCCTCAAGCTGCGCGGCCAGGAACAAATCAAGCCGCTGCCCTTTGACCTCCGCTGGTGCTTCGATGGTGCGCAGTTCAGTCATTTGCCGCCTCGTCTTTTACTTCCGGCCCTTCCAACTCCCCGTGCCCCATCCTTTCGCGTTCTTTGCGAAAGGGTGGGAAACCTCGAACCTCGACCGGTCCTTTGCGTTCCAGCAATACTAACCCTCCGGCCACGACCAGCAGAATCGCCGCACACTGCGGCCCGTTCAGCGCGCCGCCCAGCAGCGTGCCCCGCCCCTCGGAATCGCGCCAGAATTCGGTGAGATAAACCGCCACGCCCGCGCCCAGCAACAGCAACCCCACCGCATCGCCCGGCTGGCGGCGATAGGGCAGCCAGAGCAGCAAGCAAATCGAAAGCGTGAGAAGGCCCAGCGCCGCGTACGCCTGCACCGGATGCAGCGTAACCCCCAGCGGAGCGCCAGACCAGAGAGCGGCCAGCGGGTCGGTGTAGGTGACGGCCCAGCGCACCGCGGTTTCCGTTCCATAGCCCGATCCTGCCAGCAGCGCGCCGAATTGCTCGAAGGCCATCCCCAGGGCCACAGGCGCGGCCAACGCATCAGCCGTGCTCATGAGCGGCAGCCGCTGCCCGCGCCCATACAAACCAGCCGCCCCAGCCGCGGCCAGCGCTCCGAAGGCCCCCAGCAGCGGGTGATGAATCATTGCTAGCCCCAGCATCCACGCAGGATGAAGGCGCAGGGCGCTCCAGTTGAGCGCGATCAGCAGCAACCGCGAGCCCGCCAGCGCCGCAAAGAGCGCTATTATGCAGAGGTTCCAAATCTTGCTGGGATCGAGTCCTGTTGTGTGAGCCGTGCGTTGCGCCAGAAACAGCGCCAACAACACGCCCAGCGCTGTCACTGCGCCATAGGACGGAATCAGAATCGAACCGAGATGAAAGAGAACTGGGTGCACCAGTGTCAGAATACGGCATTTGCGCTACTGTCGTAGCCGCCGCAATCACACAGAAAGGTAGAATCCGGCCCACGGGGCCGTGGCTGATGCGCCGAAAGTATTACCTGGATTGCGCCGCTGCTGGATGCGCTGGCTGCGATTGGGGAATCGGCGCCGGCTGCGATTGCGGAGCACGTGGGACGGCAGCGCCAGCAGGCATGGGAATGTTGATTACAAGGCGTGGCATGACCTGAGTGTCCATTGCAAGTGTGCGATCACTTTTCCGTTCTGCCATAAGAACCTCCCGGACTCAGTTTACACCATATGTGGTCTTAAAGTAGGCTTCAGCCTCCTGCTTTGCCTGGGCAAGAAACGCGTCGTCCGCCGCCAATCCATCCGGGAAATTATGCTGCAAGGCATCGAGTTGCAACTTCCCGAGTTTGTGTCGCAGTTTCATGATCTCCTCGTCCGAGTATCGGCCAGAGAAGATGTTCTCCCATTCCAACTGAATGTCGTTGAAAAGGTAGTCGAGGGTCATGGAGTATCCGCTTGCGGCCTTATGCTTCTTTGTAAAGGGAAAGACATCCTTTACCGCGTCAGCCAGCTGCGAGGCAGCGATAATCGCGCCCCAGACAAACGCATATTCCTTCCAAACTACCCAGGCTGCAATGCCACCGCAGGAAGCGATTGCCTTGAGCGCCCCAAGTCCCGTCACCCACCTGCCAAGGGAATCCCTATAGAGACGGATATACGATGCATCCGCCTTGAGATTGATCATTTCCTTCCAGTAGAGTTGCTGCTGGCGATGCGGGTCGGAGGTAATCTCAATCTCGTTCATTGTTTCAATCTATTTCTCTCTGCGACACTTTCGGCGACAAATTCCCGCCGCAAGAAGTGTACTCCAGAAAGGTAGAATCCGGCCCACGGGGCCGTGGCTGATGCGCCGGTGAACCCTTCCTAAGAAGGTGGAGCTCTCCGCGGTTCATTAGGCATTCCGGACTGGCGGACACGGCACACAGAACCGATTGTCGAGTNNTCGAGTTGAGCCCCTGTTCATTGAATGTTGGTTCAACCAGCGTTGATCGTCCCACCTGCTTTGCAGGCCGGTTTCTAGTGTGAATGTAGGCGTCCGTGTGGAGAATTACAAGTCTTGTATTTCAGGCTTGGTCTGTGCTACCGTTCTGAACCCGCTGTTTTCGGGCCGCTGTTTCCGAATCGGAGAGCGGCAATGGCGGCTGGAGCATGTTCACTGGGTGTATGGAAGATCCGTGCCCCATCCATTTCATGTTCTTTGTGAAATGGGTGGGAAACCACGAAACCAGCCCTATCATAACCCTGAAAATGCCCTACCCTGCTTTTCGCTCATCTTCGAGCACTTCGTCCAGCATTCCGCGCAGGCTGGCCGCGCGCGCCGTAGTCAGCCGCGCATCGCCGCCCGTGGCCTTGCGAGCCTCTAAAAGTTCGTCAGCCAGATTCAGCGCCGCCAGCACGGCCACGCGCAGCGAATCCACGGTGCGGCCACCCGCGGCCACGGCGCGCATCCGCGCATCCACCAACTCGGCCAGGCCGCGAATGTGCTCCGTGTCCTCACCGGCGAGGTAGTAGGTCTGGTCGTAGATCTCGACGGCAACGTAGCCAGAACGGTTGCCGGATTGCTCTTGAGCCATGGTTGGCCTCACAGTTCCAGCGCGTCCAGTTGAGAGAGGATGCGCTCGACGCGCTGCCGCACTTGGGCGCGCTCCTCGCGCAGTGCATTGATTTCCTTCTGAAGCTGCTCGGCCAGCGGGGCCTGCTCGCGCAATTGCGTTTGCAATGTGATGGCGCGCTCTTCGGCGGTGGCGCGCGCCTGCCGCTCGAACTTGACGAGATTCACGGTCCGCTGAATGCGTTCTTCCAGCGCGGAGAACTCGTCAACGCTCAACGTCACGGCGCTTGCTTCCGCGGCTAATTCCGCAGCCGCTTCCGCAGCCGGCTCAGCGACCGGCTCCGCCTGCTCTTCCGGCTGCGCTTCTTCCACGATCTCTGAATTCCACAACGATTCCGACATTAAAAAACCTCCACGGGAATATGGCTTATCCGTGAAGTATACCGCCGATCACGGCTGTATTCCGCCTAACTGCGCAGCCGCGCCCCAACTTTGCCAACAGCCTCGACCACGCGTGCCTGGAACTCCTGCAACTCCTCCTCGCGCAGCGTGCGGTCCGCAGCCTGGAAGGTCGCGCCCAGCAATAAAGCGTACTCGCCCGCGCCCAGCTTCGCATCGCGGAAGACCTCGCGCGCCCGCCACTCCACCAGCTCGGGAATC
>PLPA01000306.1 GCA_003159355.1 Acidobacteriaceae bacterium
CGCGCGGCGGGGCACTTCGACGCGGTGATCGATTTCGATGCCGTGGTGCGCGACCCGCGGCATCCCGATCATCTGCTGCCCGCATACGACTGCGGCGACCACCTGCATCCCTCCGTCGAAGGTTACAAGGTGATGGGCAGCGCCGTTCCGCTTGACCTCTTCGCGCGTTGAAGTCCGCTCGGCAGGTAGCGCCGGCCTCCTGGCNNTAGCGTGGACCTCCCGGTCCACGGCGGATGGCGCAGGTTTCCATTGATGTAAATCATCAAAGCTGGGTGCCCCAGGTCCGGATTTTCAAGCCTGGGAAAGACCGCCGGTGTATCCTCTCATTTTTGATGGAGAGATTTGTTCGTTACCAGCAATGTGGACCGGTTGGCGGCGGAAGATGCTGCATTTACGGCAGGGCTGAAGTCGTGCCTTTTCAAAACATCGACTTCATCAGAGCTTCCCTGGAGCAAAGTCCGCGGAAGCGCGTATTCTTGAATGTTGCACCACTTTCGTTGAAGACAAGGAAAACTATGGCGGAGAGAACCGTTGAGAGCACCGAAGTCGCTGCGCAACTGCCCCAGGTGCGCGTGGCCGTTCTGGGCGCGGGCAAGATGGGCGGCATTCTGTTGCAGGCCTTTCTCAAGCAGAACCTTTTTGCACCGGAGCAGATTCACGCCACCGTGGGCCACGCCGAGCGGGCGCTGGCGCTGAGCACGCAGTGGGGCGTGGACGTGACCACCAACAACCTGGAGGCGGCGCGGCAGTCGGATCTGATTCTGCTGGGCGTGAAGCCGATGCAGGTGCCGGGGCTGATCGAGGAGATTCGCCCGGCGCTGACCACGGCCAAGACGCTGATCTCGTTTGCGGCGTCGGTGAAGACGCGCGCCATTGAAGAGGCGGCGGGGATGGAGATCGCGGTGATTCGCGCGATGCCCAATACGCCCTCGGCGCTGGGGGCGGGCGCGGCGGCGCTGTGCCGCGGACGCTTTGTGAGCGCCGCGCAGATGGAGCTGGCCGAACGCATCTTCGAGACCGTGGGCCGCGCCGTGGTGGTGGACGAAAAGCACATGGACGCGGTGACCGGCCTCAGCGGCTCCGGGCCGGCCTACATCTACATCATCATCGAGGCGCTGGCCGAGGCGGGCGTCAAGGTGGGGCTGCCGCGCGACATTGCCACGGAGCTGGCCGCGCAAACCACCTTCGGCGCGGCCAAGATGGTGCTGGAGACCGGCTACCATCCGGCGATGCTGAAGGACGCCGTGACGACGCCGGCGGGCAGCACCATCGACGGCATCATGGCGCTGGAAGAGGGTGGGCTGCGGGTTACGCTGATCAAGGCCGTGATGCGGGCCACGGAGCGGGCTAAGCAGTTGGCGACCGGCTAGAGTTGGTTGTATCCCATCCGAGCCGCAAAAGTACAAGAAGCAGATCCTTCGACTTCGCTGCGCTTCGCTCAGGATGACAGCGGCGAGGGTGGGGCACCCAGAGTTTCTGGTATCCCACCCTTCGCAAAGAGCGCGAAGGATGGGGCACCCAGACTTAATTGTTTTCCAGGTCCCAATATCGGTAGCTGGGACACCGGCTTACAGCGCTTACAACGCTAACTTCGCTAACTCCACTGACTCGCTGACAGGCCATCTTGCCCATGCAACGCCCAACCTGGCTGCCCACTTATCTGCCGGAACTCGATGGCCTGCGCGGCCTGGCGATTCTGGCCGTGGTGCTCTATCACTGCGACTATATGCAGTTGGAGCGCACCCGCCTGCACGGTGCGGTGGAGTGGGGTTGGGTTGGGGTCATTCTCTTCTTTGTGCTCTCCGGCTTCCTGATTACCTCGATCCTGCTCGGCGCGCGGGAGAAGCCGCATTACTTCCACAACTTCCATGCCCGGCGGGCGTTGCGCATCTGGCCGGTCTACCTGCTGGTGCTCATCGTCGTTTACGCGCAATCGGATTGGTTCATCGGCCCACAGCCTTGGGATGCAATCAAGGCCGCGCCGTGGTGGGCGTACTTCCTCTGTATACAAAATCTCTTTCACCTGACGCTGCCGCCGGCGCTCATACCGACGTGGGCGCTGGCTCTGGAAGAGCAGTATTACTTTTTCTGGGCGCCGGTGGTGCGCTGGCTGCGGCGGCCGTGGATGCTGGCGGGGGTTCTCACTGCCGCGCTGATCTGCTCGCCGCTGCTGCGCCACTTGAACCCGGTCTGGCTATGGGGGTTGCCTTCGCACACGCTGATCAAGCTGGACGGCATCGCGATCGGCAGCCTGTTGGCGCTGGGGCTTTATACGCTGCCGCTGGCGCGGCGGGTCTGGCTATGGATGGGCCTGGGCGCATTTGTGCTGGGCTTTGCGGCTGCCGCTACAGTAGCCGGCGGAACGTCGCTGCTGGATACGGCGCTGGCGCTGGGCTTTGGCGGAGCGGTGCTGGCATTGATCACCTCGACCGGCGCGCGCAACCCGGTCAGCGCTCTGCTGCGCAGCGGGCCGCTAGCCTTCTATGGCCGCATCAGCTACGGCCTCTACATGACGCACATCATGGTCTTCATCTACTTTGGCTGGTTTGATGCGCGTATGTATCAGTATGGCGCGGCGGGCATTCTGGCGGTGGTGGCTTTGCGGCTGGTGGCGACTACAGTTGTGGCTACCGCGCTGTGGTACGGGTATGAATCGCAAATTCTCAAGCTGAAACGCTATTTCTAAAATGAATCGCCGTCTTGCCCGCTTGTGACTCGAATCACCCCCGGCCATCGCCACGGCTGATAGGCTTTTAGTATCACGCAGTCTTCCCCTTGCGAGGTGAATCATGAGCGAAGCAACGAGCAACGGCCCTCTGAGCCCAGAACTCCTGGCCAAAATGAACGCCTACTGGCGCGCCGCCAACTATCTCTCCGTGGGCCAGATCTATCTGAAGGACAACCCGCTGCTGGAGCGCCCGCCGACGCTGGAGACGCTGGCCGCTGTTGTTCTGCTGCGCACGATGGCTCCTGACCTGAAAATTCGAGTAGTCAACGACGATCTGCCGGAGATTCGCGACTGGCGCTGGCCTGTGAGCTAACTTTTCTGGTATCCCACCCTTCGCAAAGAGCGCGAAGGATGGGGCACCCAACTGGTTCGTAGTATCCCACCCTAGCCGTAAAAACAAAGGCGCGGCGAGGGTGGAGCACCCGGAGTTTGTGGATTTCCAAATCTCGGAATCGAGATCTGGAGCACACACTTACAACGCTAACAATGCTGACCTGCTCAGCCCCAACCTCAAAGGATTAATTCATGCCTTCTTTGCCCGTACTGGTCTTGAACAGTGGTTCTTCTTCCATCAAGTTTTCCGTTTATGAAGCCGGCGACGGCCAGCGCACCAAGCTCCACGAGGGCGCGGTCGACGGCATCGGCACCGATCTGGGCAAGTTCTGGATCAAGGACGCCGAAGGCAACAAGCTGGTCGATCAAACCCCGGCTCTGCCCACGCGCGCGGTAGCCTTCAAACTGGTGGCCGACGCGCTCCACTCCGGCGATTTTCCCGCGCCTGTGGCCATCGGCCATCGCATGGTCTGCGGCGGCCCAACGGTGCAGGAGAACCAGCTCATCACTCCTGAATTGATTGACGAGATGGAGCTGTACACCGCCTTCGCGCCGCTGCACACGCCCATCGCCTGCTACATCATGCGCGAGTCGCTGCGCCTTTTTCCCAGCGTGGCCAACTTCGTCTGCCTGGACTCGTACTTCCATCGCACCATGCCCGAGGTGGTCACCCACATGCCCATCCCGGAGGAGTATTCCGCGATGGGCGTGCGCCGCTACGGCGCGCATGGAATCTCCTACGAATCCATCGTCTATCAGTTGCAGCCTGACGTGCCGAAGAAGCTGATCGTCGCCCACCTGGGCAACGGCGCATCAATCACTGCCATTCGCAACGGCCAGTGCCTGGACACTTCGATGGGCCTCACGCCCACGGGCGGCATCATCAGCGGCACGCGCACCGGCGACATCGATCCCGGCGTGCTCTTATTCATTCTGCGCAAGATTGCCGAGACAGGCGTCACTGCCGCCGAGGCAGCCGACAAACTGGAGGCGGTGGCCAGCAAGAAGGCGGGCCTGCTCGGCGTCAGCGAGCTCTCCAACGATATGCGCGACCTGCGCGATGCCATCAAGGAAGGCAA
>PLPA01000028.1 GCA_003159355.1 Acidobacteriaceae bacterium
CACCTCCCAACTGCCGAAGCTGACGGAGGCCGGAGTCAGGGTGAATACGCCCGAGGATGCGCCGGTCCCGCTGAGCGAAACCGTCAGCTCTCCTCCGGTTACATTGGTAAAGACGGTCAAAACGCCCGTCCGGCTGCCGACCTGGGTGGGTGTGAACGTGACCTGAATTGTGCAGCTCTGGCCCGGCTGCACAATGCTGCCCGCACAGTTATCGGTTCCGCTGAAGTCGCCGCTGGCGTTGACGTAGCTAGGGGTCAGCGCGATCGTTCCGGTGTTCCTGACGGTCACCGTCTGCGCGCTGCTGGAGCCGCCATAGACCTGGCTCGCAAAGGTCAGGGAGCCGGGTGTCGCGGTGGCCGTCGTGATGTCCTCGGTTGCTGTCCACAGGGGCGTGATCCAGATGCCGCGGCCGTAGGTGGCCGCAACCAGATCAAGCACGGTAGCGGATGCTGGGGCGGCGCTGATCTGGACCACCGGCGAGGCCGGCAGCCCGCTTGCAAAGGCCGACCAGCAACCGGAAGTCGCGACGGCGCAGTTGGCGATCTGCCGCGTCGAAAAGACTCCAGCATCGGTGGCGACATACACCGTGTTGGCGTCCTGCGGGTCCACTACCAGGCTGTTGGCCGGAGCCAAGGGCAGGTTGGCCGTCAATCCTGTCCAATGCGCCCCGCCGTCGGTGGAGCCGTAGACCGCCTGCACATTTTCAAGCTGGTTATGAAACCCCGCAATGGTCACGTACACCGTCTTCCCGGTAGCATCGTGCGGGTCGATGAAGATGCTGGAAATGTCCAGCCCGTAGTAGTTCATCGCGAGGGTGTCGTTGGCGACCGGGCCCAAGGTCGCGTCCGTCCAACTGGACCAACTGCCCGTCGCTGTGTTGTAGGTCGCGGTGAGCAGATGGCCGGGCAGCGTCGCGCCGCCGTTCGCTGAGCCGAACATACCCGCATAAACCACTTCACCGCCCGAGGGCAGCGCCGCGGAAACAGCAACCGGCAGCGCGGCGATCGAACGGATAAGAGCGTCGCCGCTGCAGTACGAACTGCCTCCTCCGTCGAGGATGGGGCTGATAGCGTTGGCATCGCTCCAGCCCACGCCGCTGGCCGGCCCGCGCCAGACGCGGCAGGTTGCGATCAGCAACTGCGAGCTGGTCAGCGGGTCCACCAGAAAGGGTGCCGGAGCGATCATGGTGTACCCATCCTTGACCACATTTGCGCTTGGGCTAGTGGTGTAGTTGAGCACCGGATTGAATGCGCCCGGCGTGCTTCCCGTGGGCGGAGAATCTAGGTAGATGGAGACTCCCGCCCCATTGTTCACGTACCAGTTCGTGAGTGTAATCGGATCGATGGCCACCGGCCCGCCTTCGCCGCCCAGAATCTCTGGCCAGTTGGCGGTCAACCCGGTGCCGCTGTTCACACCGGCGGTTCCGTTTACCCCCAAGCCGGCCATCATCGTGTAAGGCGTCGCGCCCACTTGGGAGATGCTGACAACTTCAGCCAGAGAGCCCAGGCTCCCATTCAAATTCTGAAAATGAGTCGCATCGCTCGCCGCGCACACCGATCCGCTCTCGCCGATGGCGTCGGTCGTGCGCCACAGTCCGCTGTCATTGCCTACAAAAATCTCCAGCGAATTGTTCGCATTCCAGGCAAGAGAATGCTGATACTCGCCCACCTTAGCGCAGAAGCCAACCGTGGAGTTGGTGGTATTGCGCCATGGGCAGCCCTGCGAATAGGGGCAGATGGCCTTCCACAGGTCGTTGGCCCCGGCCAGCAGGATGGTTTCCTGACCGGAGGGAACCGCGGCCAGCGTCAGATTATAGTCGCCGTTCGCGATGGTAGCCGGACCCATCAATGTGTTCGTCTCCAGCGCCGCCGCCGCCCATGGCTGGGCAAAGGTGATTGTCTGGCTGGTGCAGGCTCCCGCGCTCACCGCGCACAGATCCTGCCAGATTCCCTGGTCTTGGTTCTCGCCATCCACGGTCCAGGCAAAGGTGTCGCCGGTGAGCGGATTCACCGCCAGCGCGCCGCGAAAGATGGGGCAGCCGGGCGACCCCGTTTTGCTGGCATTGGGCGGACAGAGGCCCGCGCTCGCCGCCAGGTTCGCGCCCGGCTGGTTGGTCATGCGCGTAAAGGTGATGCCGTCCGGGGACTGGTAATAGCCGTGGTAGCGCACCGCCGCGATGAACAGTTGCCGCACCGGGTTCCACACCACCGCGGTAGCCGCGTTTCCGTCGAGAAGCCCGGCACCGCCGTTCGGCCCCTGCACTTTCATACTGGCGCCGTCGGTGATCGTCGCAAGCGACCAGGTGGCTCCGCCGTCGGAGGAGTAGTACAGTCCCTCATAGCTCTCGCCCGGCCAGCCCGCATTCACCAGCGTGCCTTCGTAGGCTTGCGCGACCGCGGCTACCACCTGTTGCCGGTTCACCGTGCTCCAGGCAAAGCCGGCGAATGCCTCCCCCGCAAAGCTGAAGAAACCATCCGCGGTGGCCGTGATCAGGCTCCAGGTAGTTCCGCCGTCGGTGGAGCGCAGGATGCCCGCGCCATAGTAGGAATCGAGAGCATCGTTGGGGTCGCCGGTGCCGGCCAGAATCACTCCCGTTCCGCCCGGCTGCACACTCAGCGCGCCAATGCTGATGGAAGCGTTCACGGCGCCGATCATCGCCGGCAAGTCGTCCGTGAGGGAGACAAAGCTGATATTGGCGGGACTGGATGTGTCCGCATTCTGTGACCGCCAAACTCCGCCGCCGGTGGCGCCCACGTAGAGCGTGTTGCCGGTGGCGTCCGACGGGTCCAGCGCCAGCGCCGTGATGCGCCCGGTGACCAGCCCATAATTTTGTGAGACGACAGCGGCGGGACCGAGCGGCTGCCAGGTTCCGCCGCCCTGCGCGTGACTCGAAGCCTGCAACAGCAGCGCCGCCAAAGCGAGTAGGATCAGCCATCCGCGCCGCGCGGAGGCACACTTCCCTGCCCTGCCGCCAAGGACAGGTTCACCGTAAAGCTGCGGAATGGCACAAATGCTCACACGCATCCTGACTGCGATTCCGGTGTCCCCTCTCTGTTATCGACAAACTCCGAGGAGAACTTGACCAAAATCCGTTGGAATAGAACGTGCGAAACACGCAGCATATGGGAACAAATTGGTTGGATTATAGACCACTAATGGAACAGTTGCATATTCGGCGGCCGCAGGGCAGGATTCTTCCTTGCCCGTAGCCTCAGAACGCTGGGTGCCCCACCCTCGCCGCTGTCATCCTGAGCGAATGATATAACTTTCGTATATTATTGGTTTAATTGCAGATAATATGGCATTTGAACGATGTGCAGGAATCGTGTAGTGATATTTTATAAATTTCAGCCGATTTAGCT
>PLPA01000147.1:0-27632 GCA_003159355.1 Acidobacteriaceae bacterium
TTGGAGTCGAGCACGCCCATCTTGTTGCCGTCGCAGACGGGAAAGAGGCGCGCGCCGGCGGCGTCGAAGCCCAGGCCGCTGGGCGATTCGCAGCCTGCCGGCCATTCGGCGGTGAGCTTGAGGGAGCGTGCGTCGAGGCGGACGATTTCGCTTTTGTCTTCGATGTTGTCAAAGACAGTGCCCTTGCCATCGACGGCGGCGAACTCGGGCTTGCCCGGGAGGGGAATGGTGGCGACCACCTTATTCGTCGCGGCGGAGATCACGGTTACGTCCTTGCTGCGGCCATTGAAGGCCCAGACGGTCTGCGTGGCCGGCTCGAAAATGATGGCATCGGGGCCGGTTCCGGCGGGGATGGTGGCCACCGTGGCCAGCGTGGCGCGGTCGAAGACGACGACCGCGTTGGCGCCGCCGTCGGAGATGTAGCCGAATTTACCCGCATTGTCGAGGGCGACGCCGTGCGTGCCGTGCAGGCCGGTGATGGAGCCGATGAGTTTTCCCGTTTGCGTATCGACGGCATCGACGCGCGGGCCGTGGGTGAGATAGAGGCGGTGAGCCTGCCCATCGGCGGTCAGGTCATCCCATCCGCCTTCGCCGCCGATCTTCCAGCGGTCAATGACTTTGTATGGCTGCTGCGCGGAGACGGGACGAACGGCGGTCACAAGGCCGCAGAGCAAGGCCGCGGCCGCGAAGGACCGGGCAACAAGGCGAAGCGTGCGCAGCATGGACATGGAAAGGCTCCTGGTACAACAGGGGAAGAATAGCATCTCCGGTAGCAGTACGGAAGACTCGGCGCGGCCAACCCCGCCTGCGATGCGTTAACCTCAGAATAGCCGCCCACTAACGGCCCGGGGACTTCACCTTGCGCATTGTTCTCTCGAATATCGGCACCTATGGCGACACCAATCCGCTGATCGCCCTTGCCCTGGAACTGAAGCGGCGGGGCCACGTGCCGGTCATGGCGCTTCCGGCGGTCTACGAGCCAAAGATTCGGCCGCTGGGGTTGGAATTTCACGCCGTCCGGCCAGACATCGATCCCACCAACACCCTCCTGGTGGAGATGATCTACGACATCAAGCACGGCACCGAGCACGGGCTGCGGGATTTTCTCTTTCCGGTGCTGCGCCAGACCTACGACGACCTGCTTGATGCGGCCACCAAGCCGGAGCGCGCCGATCTGCTGCTGCTGGGCGAGCTGAACTACGCCGGCCCTTTGGTGGCCGAGGTGACGGGGATTCCCTGGGCCAGCTACGTGCTGGCGCCGCTTTCGTTTTTTTCCGCCTTCGATCCGCCAGCGCTGCCGGGTTACCCATGGCTGGCGCGCGCCGATCAGACAATTCCGGGCTTCGGGCGGATCATCAAACAAGTCACGCGGCTTGTCAGCCGCAAGTGGCCGGAGCCGATCTACGCGTTGCGCCGCGAACTGGGGCTGCCCAAAGGCGCGCATCCTCTCTTCGACGCCAAGCACTCGCCGTCGCTGGTGCTGGCCCTCTTCTCCAGCGTGCTGGGCGAGGAGCAAAAAGACTGGCCTGCGCATACGCTGATCACCGGCTTCTGCTACTACGACGCCGACGCGGGCAACCAGGAGCTGCCAGCGAATCTGGAGAAGTTTCTGGCCGCGGGCCCGCCGCCGGTGGTCTTCACGCTGGGCTCGGCTGCGGTGCTGGCCGCGGGAGATTTCTACGAAGTTTCGGCGGAGGCGGCCATCCGGCTGGGCATTCGTGCGGTGCTGTTGATTGGAACCGACCCGCGCAACCAGTTGAAGACGGCGCTGCCGGAGTCGGTCTGCGTGGCCGAGTATGCGCCCTACTCCGAGCTGTTTTCGCGCGCGGCGATGGTGGTGCATCAGGGCGGCGTGGGGACGACGGCGCAATGCCTGCGCGCCGGCAAGCCGATGCTCATCATTCCCTTCTCGCACGACCAGCCGGATAACGCCCGGCGCATGAAGCGGCTGCAGGTGGCACAGGTGATCCAGCGCGGCAGCTATACGCCGTGGCGGGTGGCGCGGCGGCTGAAGGCGATGCTCGCCGACCCACTACTGGCCCAGCGGGCCGAGAGCGTGGGGAAGCAACTGGCCGGCGAGGACGGCTTGCGCGCGGCCTGCGATGCGCTGGAGAAACTCGGACGCCGGTGAGGGACTCACATTGTCTTGTATACGGAGAGCCTCTGGCAAAATTGTCTTCAGTTAGCTGATAAGCGTCAGGGCACGACTTTAGTCGTGCCGCAAATGGCCCATTCCGATTCCGGTTTTAGCCGCTGCGGAATTGCAAACTACTGAAAACGAAGAGACGCAGGAGCTAAAGCCCAACATCTTTTTGCTGAACTAGCGGCACGACTGAAGTCGTGCCCTGACGCTTCTTGCAGTCTCCATAGAATTTTGCAAATGGTTCCAGAATGTCAGTATTTTCGTACTGAAACAATCGCAGCAATGTGCGGGGGGAGATTCCTGAGGAAGGGATTTACGCGGTCAGGCGTTCGAGCTGGTCGGGCTTGGTGATGGTCATGCTGGAGCCTTTGATGGTGATCCACTGGTCGCGGCGGAACTGGTTGAGCAGCCGGGTGACGGTCTCGCGCGAGGTGCCGGCCATGTTGGCGATCTCCTCGTGGGTCAGAGCCATGGTAAAGCGGATTTCGTGCTTGCCGTTGTTGTTGTTGGAGTTGCGGCCCCAGTCGAGCAGCAGGCGGGCGAGGCGTCCGGCGGCCGAGCCGGAGAGCGCCAGCCGCTTGGCGTCGTGGAAGACGGTCAGGTATTCGCCGGAGAGCGACTGCGCGGCATGCATGGATGCGATGCCGTGACGGCCGAGGAAGTCGATAAAATCCTGCTTGCGCACGGTCTTCACCTGGCAGGGTTCGATGGCCTCGGCGGTGACCTCGTGGGGAACATTGGCCAGCACCGCGCTCAGGCCCATCACGTCGCCGGGGCCGGCGATTTTGAGGATCATGGTCTTGCCGTCGCGCGAAGTGGAGGAGATTTTTACCTGTCCGAAGCAGATCACAAAGACGTTACGCGCCGGGTCGCCCTCGGAAAAGAGCTTGGCGCCGCGGGCATGGCTCATCATGATGCCGATGCCGTCATAGTCGGCGAGGGCTTCGGGGGTGAGATTGCAGAACATCCTCAAATGGCGATGTTCACAATTCACGCAATCTTCCGGGGGGTGATGGGGATGAAATGTTGCCATGAGCTCGCTGGCGTGCAAACTGAGTATAGCGCACTTGGGCGGGATGCAAGGCAGGGATTTTCCCTGAATCTCTGCCACAGCCCCGAAAAGGTACCGGCGCGGAGATTACGCTGGTTGCAAATTGTCACCCCACAGCCAATCAGGCCGCGGGGCTTCCGGGCCGAGAACTCACGGCGCGGGAAAGGCAGCAGGTGTAATAGGCGCGGGAAACCTCGCGGGCCTGTTCCTCCAACAAATGCATCCGCAACGGGGAATAGCTTTGAAACGCCTCTCTGAGCGCTTCGATGGGCAGCATCAGCATTGAACCGGCGGTCTGCGCGGTGAGCGTGTAGGTATGCTGGAGATCCCCCAGGGCAGCCGCCAGTTCCAGCAGGTCTCCGGCGCGTGCCGGGGAAAGCGTCAACTGCGTCTGAAGCCGCTCGGTCTGGCGCTGGAACCGGCCCGAGACGACCAGGTAGAGTCCCCGGCACTCCTCGGACTGGCGAAAGACGATCTGCCCGGCGGCAAAACCGAGGCTCCGGGCCGAGCCGTTCAGCAGCAGACCGATGGGCGCGGGGCACTCCAGCAGCTCGGCCACGGGATGCGCGCGGACGGCCTCGATTCGCCTGGACTTGGACTCACGTTGCATGCTTCCATCTCCTTTTGCATTCGCACTGCTGTCGCGGCGGGTCGAGGCGGTACCCCTTTTGCCGGCCGCTGGCGGGCGAAGGCTTTTGGTGATGCGAGTTTGAGAGGAACCGAATTCCATGGACGGATCACCGCTCCTCAGGAACAGGGCTGATTGAGGTTCGATGTTTCCCACCCTAGCCGCAAAAACAAGAACGCGGCGAGGGTGGGGCACCCATCATTTGCGCACCCAGTCCGGTTTTTATTCCGGCGGCACGCAGAGAACCGGCACACGCGAGCGGGCAAGCAGGGCGAAGGCGGTGCCATGCGGCCCCGGCGTGCCGCTCAAGCGCTTGACGCCGGCTACCAGAATACAGGGATGATTCTCGGCGATTCCCTCGACAATGGCGTCGGCCGGGTTGCCGTCCTTGACGATGCAGTGCACCGGAAACGCTCCTTGCGGCTCAACGCCAAACTCCTCCAGAGTGGCGGCGCAGGGGTCCGGATTCTCCGCAGCCTCGGCCAGCGTGCGCGCATGAAGCAGCAGCAAGGGGCGCTCGAAGACACGCGCCAGCGAACTGGCTGTCGCCATGGCCGCTGCGGCAGCTTCGTTGCGCTCCATGGCCAGCAGCACCGGCCCGCCCGGCGTGGGGCGAAAGGCCCCCGCATTCCAATCCGCGGCTACCGCCAGCACTGGGCACGGCGCCAGCCGCACGAGCTGCTCGGCGATGGCGCCCACAATGACCGGGCCGGCGCCCTCCATGCCCTTGGTGCCGATCACGATCAGCCCGGCCTGGTATTGCCGGACGACATCCAGAAGCATCTGCGCCACCGCGCCCTGGCGTAGCTCGGAGTGGCTGGGGATGCCCTCGCGCAGGAGCTCGCCGGACAATTTGTCCAGCACCGCGTGCGCTTCCTCGGGAAGTAACTTCAGAACCCGGCCGGGAACCGAATCCACCTCGGCATATTCCATGGGATCGATGCCATGAGCGAGCACAATCCGCGCGCCATAGGCCGCGGCCAGCTTGCGGGCATACTCCAGAGCCGCTTCCGAGCGGCCAGTCAGCTCCGTGGCCACGACGATGGTCTTCAAACCGCTGGCAAAGCTCATGGATGCCTCCTTGCGCACAGCAGCGCCCTTTGGGTTACTCGCCTATTGGATACCGAGTCTGCGCCCACGGAAGGAGCAACGGCAGTGACACCATTCACCCCAAGCTGTGACTCGTATCACAAGACAGCTTCAAGGAGGGCCGAAAGCGCGCCACAGATGCCCGTTCTGTGAGCGGTCACGGTCAAACGGGTGTACGCCGGGATGCTCAATACGATAGGATTTTCGTGTGATGACAAACGCAAAAAACCTCACTATATGCAGTTATTCTTTGGGAATCGCGGGCTTGTTCGCGATGTTTCTCTGTGGCGCGTTTGGCGCCTCCGCGCAGGCGCCCGCGCCGGATTCACCCGCGATTGAGGCCAAGGCCCATGCCCTGGTGGCCAGGCTCACGCTGGAAGAAAAGATCAAGCTGCTGGGCGGTGTGGACGGAATGTTCACCCAAGCGGTGCCTTCGATCGACCTGCCGCGCTTCAAGATGTCCGACGCTTCCGTCGGCGTGCGCACCTGGGGACCGACGACCGCCTATGCCGGCGGGGTTGCGCTGGCCGCCACCTGGGATCAAGACTTCGCCCGCAGCCTGGGCGAGGGCCTGGGCAAGGATGCCCGCGCCCGCGGCGTCAACTTCCTGCTCGGACCGGGCGTGAACATCGCCCGCTCCTCGGTGGGAGGCCGCAACTTCGAATACCTCTCCGAAGATCCTTATCTGAATTCCGAGCTGGTGGTTCCCTACATCGAGGGCGTGCAATCACAGGGCGTCATCGCCACAGTCAAGCACTATGCCCTGAACAATCAGGAGTACAACCGGCACAATGTGGACGTGGAGGTGGACGAGCGGACGATGCGCGAGATCTATCTGCCCGCCTTCGAAGCCGCCGTCACCAAGGGCCACGTGGACGCGGTGATGGACTCCTACAACCTGATCAACGGTTCGCACGCCACCCAGAACGAGTTTCTCAATCTGAAGGTGCTCAAGGGCGAATGGGGCTTCCAGAGCATTCTGATGTCCGACTGGGACGCGACCTATGACGGCGTGGCCGCAGCCAACAACGGCCTTGATCTGGAGATGCCCAGCGCCCGCTTCATGAACGCCGCAACGCTGCTGGCCGCTGTCAAGAATGGCTCGGTGAAAGAGTCCACCATCGACGACAAGGTGCTGCGGCTGCTGCGCACTGCGCTGCGCTATGGCTTCCTCGACAGGCCGCAATTCGATCCGGCCGACTCGACCTACTCGGTGGCGGATCGCGCCGTCGCCCTGAACGGCGCGCTGGAGAGCATCACTCTGCTGAAGAACGAGGGCCATGCGCTGCCGCTCGAACCCGCCAAAGTGAAGACCATCGCCGTGATCGGCCCCAACGCCTGGCCGGCGGTCCCCGGCGGCGGCGGCTCTTCCCAGGCAGATGCCTTCGAGCCGGTCAGCATCGTGACCGGCATCGCCAACCTGGCTGGACCCAACGTCACCGTGCTTTACAGCCGCGGCCTGCCCGAACTGGGTGAGATCTTCTGGAGAACCCGCTGGGAGGGCGCCATCCAGGTGGACGATTACCCCAGCAAGGACTTCACCGGAACGCCGCAATCCTCAACCGAGCAGGGATTCGCCAATTGGAGTGAGACTGGCTGGGAGTCCGAGGCCGCAACGCCGCACAGCATTCGTTACACCGCTCACTACAAGGCAGAGAAGGCCGGCAAGTATCTGGTTCTGGCTGCCGCCTCGGGTTGGGGCGGAAACGGATTCAAGGTGCTGGTGAACGGCAAAGAGGTTCTCCACCAGGAGCGCGCCGAGGGCCAGGTTCCGCAGTCGGCCGCCGTCGAACTTGCAGCCGGAGAGACCGCCAGTGTGGTAGCCGAGCTTTCGCCTCGCACCATATCGCCGCGCTTCGGCCTGGGCGTTGCCTATCTGCCGGAGCTGATCCCCGCCGAAGCCAAGGAGATGGCCGCCAAGGCCGACGTGGTGGTCGTCGCCGCCGGCTTCAATACGCAGTCCGAGGGTGAGGGCCATGACCGCACCTTCGCGCTGCCCTGGGGCCAGGACGCGCTGATCGAGAGCCTCGCGGCCGTCAATCCGCGCACCATCGTCACCCTCACCGGCGGCGGAGCCATGGATACGCGCGGCTGGCTGGACAAGGTTCCCGCTCTGCTGCACCTCTATTATCTCGGCCAGGAGGGCGGTACAGCCGTCGGCCAGATTCTCTTCGGACAGCACAACCCCGAAGGCAAGCTGCCGGTGAGCTTAGAGCGCAGTTGGGAGGAGAGCCCCTCGGCCAGCCTCTACTATCCGATCAAGGGCGCGGACACCTCGCTGCACGTAACCGAAACCGGCCACCCAGCGGTCGATTACGTCATCCCGCACGTGAAGTACGAGGACAAGCTGATGGTCGGCTATCGCTATTGGACGACCACCGGCAAGCACCCGCTCTTCCCCTTCGGCTTCGGCCTGAGCTATACCACCTTCGGCTTCGCCCATCTGCAAGCGCCAACGACGGCCGCTTCCGGCTCGACGGTCCCGGTCAGCTTCGACGTGACCAACACCGGCAGCGTGGGCGGCGCGGAAGTGGCCCAGCTTTACGTCTCCGACCCTTCTTCCACCGTCAAGCGCCCGGAGCGCGAACTGAAGGGCTTTGCGAAGGTACGGCTGGCTCCCGGCGAGACCAGGCGCGTGACTCTGAATCTGGATGCCCGCGCCTTCAGCTATTGGGACGAAGCCGCCCACAAGTGGACGATCGATCCCGGCAAGTTTGTCGTGCGCGTTGGCGACTCCAGCGAGAACACCCCGCTCGTGGCGGAGATTACGGTGAAGTAAACCAAACCAACAAGCCTGGGTGCCCCACCCTCGCCGCGTCTTTGTTTTTGCGGCTCGGGTGGGATACCAAGAACCCCAACTTCTGTCATTCTGAGCGAAGCGCAGCGGAGTCGAAGAACCTGCGGTGCCAGGTGCCCAGGGCGCCCAAGTTCCCGATTTTGGGATCTGGGAATCTACGAACCTTCTGCGAACGAATAGTGAGCGATTGGCCGCACCGCAGGTGCTTACATCGCCTCCGGGCTTTCGATGCCCAGCCAACTCAGCGCCAGTACTAACTCTCGCAGCGCAACCGCCGCCGTCGCCAGCAGGAATGTCTTCCGCGCCGGGTTTTCTTCGGTGAGAATGTGGTGCTTGTGATAGAAGTTATTGAACTCCTGGGCTAACTGGAAGGCATGCTTGGCCAGATGGGCCGGCTCGGAGGTTGCAATGCACTGCTCCAGCACCAGCGTCCGCCGCGCGGCCCGCAGCCACAGCGCCCAGATGTCTTCCGCGGCATCGCCTTCAAGGTAGGTGTCAAAGCCCGCTAACTCCGAGAACTCCGCTAACACCGCTTTCGGCGTCGTCGCCGCCTTACGGAAGATATTCCTCGCCCGCACCACCGCGTACTGAATGTAAGGGCCGGTCTCGCCTTCAAAGCTCAGCGCATCCTTGAAGTCGAAGGCGATGACCGAGTTGCGCGTGAACTTGAGCATGAAGTAGCGCAGCGCGCCGATGGCGATCTGCTCGGCGATGCGCGGCCGGGCGGCTTCTGCTTCCGCGCCGCCGGTCTGGCGCGCGTCCACCTCGGCGCGCGTGGCGGCGATGAGTTTGTCGATCAGGTCGTCGGCCTTGACGCCGAAGCCCTTGCGCCCGCTCACTTCGATGTAAGGGCGCTTCAAGTCCTCTTCGGAAATGTCATAGCCCAGCTCAACCGCGCAGCGCGGCGTCAGCGCCACCATCTCATAACTGAAGTGCGTATAACGGTCCGCCTGATCGGTGTATCCCATCCCGCGCAGCGCCTGAATCACATTGGCCTGCGGGTCGCTCTGGCGCGCGTCGATCACGTTATAAATCGCCTGCGCCCCGCCAAACTGCGGATGGGGCTCCTCGCCCTTTTCCGTTGAAATCCAACATTCGTGGCCGGGGTAGGAAAAGAACGGCTTATAACCAAAGTCCTTTCCCAGCAGGCCAAACTTCCATAAGTGATAAGCAATATCCTTGCCGACATACGTGACCGTGCCATTCGAGCGAACGATAACTTTTGCATCTTCGTTAAGATCGCCCTCGGCGATCTCCGCGCCGGGCCGCGTCATCACCCAGCAGCCTTTGTTCTTGCCCTCGTTTTCGTAGTAGAGCACGCCCTTTTGTTTTAGTTTCTCGAAGGCCGCTTCCCAGAACTTCAGATGCAGAATTTCGCTCTCGCGCGGCAGAAAGTCATACTCGATGTCGAGCCGCAGCATGGTTTCCAGATGCCGCCGCAAGACCGCCGTGGAAATTAACTCCGCGATCTCCGCCGTCTCACTGCCGCCGCGCTCCAGCTCGTGCAGCGTAACATAGCGCAGCTTCTTCCGCGCTTCATTCTCTTCGGCGCTGCCGCTGGTGTACCACTGCGAGGTCCGCGCATATAAATCCCAGCAGTAATAGTCGATGCGTTGTCCCTTAGTTTTCAGCTCTGAAAGCAACAGGCGCGCGTCCGCCAGCGACTTGCCTTCCAGATGCAGAAATCCCACCACCACATCGGCTACCTGCACGCCGGTGTTATCGATGTAATTCTGCACATCCACCTTTTGCCCGGCGGCGCGCAGCAGGCGCACAAATGTATCTCCGAGAATCGCGTTGCGCAGGTGGCCGATGTGCGCGGCCTTGTTGGGATTGATGCTAGTGTGCTCGACCAATGCATGGATTCCCGTTGCCGCATGGATCCCCGCCTCCATCGCGGCAGTCGCACGCACCCCAGCGGCCCGGTTCAGCCGCGCATTGATGTAGCCCGCCCCGGCAACCTCGAAACCGGCAAAGCCCTCCAGCCCGGCGAGCGCGGCCACTATCTCCTGCGCAATGATTTTGGGCGCTTTGCGCAGCTTGCGCGCCAGCTCGAAGGCGATGGGCGTGGCCAGTTCGCCAAACTTCAGATCGGGGGGAATCTCCAGCGGAATACTATCAAGCTGTAAGTCGTACTTAGCCGCCAGAACACTGCGAAGATGCTGATCAAATCGCTTCTGCAATTTCTGATACACGTCGGTATGCCTCGGAGATTCTTGATTTTTTGAAGGCCGGTTATAACTGGTCGAAGATTTCGCGGAAATCCCACGCGCCCTGTTTGCCGGCCAGCCACTCGGCTCCGCGCACAGCGCCCTCGGCCAGGCAGCGGCGGCTTTGAATTTCATGGCGCAATTCGAGAGTATCGTTTGCGCCAAGTGCGGTCACAATGTGTTCACCCATAGCGTCGCCCACACGATGAGAGACGACCTCGACCTTTGCTCCCGGGTGCGCGGCCTCGATGATCTGGCGCAGCGTGATGGCCGTGCCGCTCGGAGCGTCCAGCTTGGTGACGTGGTGCGTCTCGGCGATGGAGAAGGTATAGCCGTCCAGCTTCGCAAGGTCAGCGGAGAGGCGGAAGAGCTTTTGCACGCCGATGGAAAAATTGGTCCCGTATAGCAGCGCGCCTCCGCGCTCACGGGCGAGCGCCTTCATCGCATCCAGGTGCGCGTACCAGCCGGTTGTTCCGACGACGATGCGCCCCCCGCAGCCCAGCACAGCAGTCATGTTCTCGACGGCAGCTTCGGGAGCGGTGAAGTCGATGACCGCGTCGACGCCGTCCAGAGAAGCGGCAGTGAGAGCGGAGGCGTCGCGATTCTCGTCGATGTCGAGTGCGCGCATCGCATGGCCGCGCTCGCGGGCGATCTCGGCGACCAGGCTGCCGGTTTTTCCCTTGCCTAAAATCAGGAATTGCATGAGGACCTCGGAGTTTAGAACTCAAATGAGAAGAACAACCGCAGGTCCTTCGACTCCGCTGCGCTCCGCTCAGGATGACAGATCTTTGATGGTTCGAAAATAGAAGACTGGAACCAGCAAATCGCTTGATAGAACCATTTTATCCGGTTCGCGGTTGTCGCGGCGTTATCCTGAAGTTGCCCATGCCTGATTCCGCATCCACTGAACAAACGCTCGCCACTCCTGTTGTGCCTCGCAAACGCCGCTGGCCGCGGATTCTACTCTGGTCGGCGGGCGGCCTGCTGGCGCTGCTGATCCTGGCCGCATCAGCGGGCGTGCTGTGGCTGCGCTCGGCGACGGTCGCCGCGCTGCCGGCGCTGGATGGCGATCTGCACGTGGCCGGGCTCTCTGCACCGGTGACCGTCCGCCGCGACGCGCACGGCGTGCCTCACATCGACGCGGCGACTCAGGACGATCTCTTTGTGGCGCAGGGCTACGTGACGGCGCAGGACCGGCTCTGGCAGATGGACCTCCTTCGCCGCAACGCCAATGGCGAGCTGGCGGAGATCTTCGGCTCCTCGCAACTCAAGCACGACCGGACGCAACGGGTTTTGCAAATCCGGAATACGGCCCGGCGCATCTACGCCAACCTGCCCGCCGCCGACCGCGCTCGCCTTGACGATTACGCGCGCGGCGTGAATCTTTTCATCGCGCAGCATCAGGCCACGCTGCCGCCGGAGTTCCGGCTGCTCGGCTATCGCCCTCAGCCCTGGAGCGGCGCGGACTCGGTCTCGGTCGGCTTGGGAATGGTGCAAATGCTGGACACGCATTGGGAGACCAAGTTGAGCCGCGAGCGCATCGCCGCCAAGCTGAACAATCTGAACAACCCCAAACTGGAGGCCGACCTCTATCCGGTCGGCTCGTGGCGCGACCATCCGCCCACCGGCGTGCAGGTGGACCTGAGCCAGCCGCGGCCCGCGCCGCCTCCGTCTACGGACGACGAGGATGAGGATGACCGCAGCACGGCGGTCTTAAAGCCCGGTGGGCACGACCGGTTGGGCTTCGAGGTATCCCACCCTAGCCGCAAAGACAAAGACGCGGCGAGAGTGGGGCACCCGGCCGGCGCCGCGCCTGAAGAACTGCGCCAATTGCTGGGCCTGCCCACCTGCGACGGTTGCGCGCCCGGCTCCAACAACTGGGTCATCGCCGGAAAGCATACGGCCAGCAGCAAGCCGCTGCTGTCGAACGATATGCATTTACCCCTCGCCGCGCCCTCTGTCTGGTACATGGCGGATCTGCGCGCTCCGGGCTACCACGCCGCCGGAGTCACCGCGCCGGGAATGCCTTACATCATCGCCGGCCACAACGAGCACGTGGCCTGGGGTTTCACCGCGCTCTACGCCGACGTGCAGGATTTGTATGTCGAGAAGCTCGACGGAAAGGGGAATTATGAGGATAATGACGCGGTCTGGAAGCCGCTGGTGGTGGACCATGAAGTCATCAAAGTGCGCGGCGGCAAGGATCTGCTGCTGGGCGTGCAATCGACCGCCCATGGGCCGCTGATGAACCCGCTCCTCGACCACGAGACGCGCGCCATCGCGCTGAAGTGGACGCTCTACGACCGGGCTCTGAACTCGATGCCGTTTTACGCGATGAACGTGGCGTCGGACTGGACGGAGTTTTCCGCGGCGCTGGGCGATTGGTGCTGGCCCACGCAGAATGTGGTCTACTCCGACGATCAGGGGCACATCGCTTATTACGCCGTCGGGCGGCTACCGCTGCGTCCCGCGGGGCTTGCCGGTGCGCCGATTCAGGACACTTCTCATGAGTGGCAGGGCTTCATCCCCTTCGATGCGATGCCCAGCGCCGTCGATCCGCCCTCCGGTTTTTTGGCCACCGCCAACTCCCGTGTCACCACCGCCGCGTCGCCCTACCGGCTTTCGCTCGAATGGGTCGAGCCCTACCGCGTCGAACGCATCTACAAATCCCTCGAAGGCCGCGACGGGCTTACCCCCGCCGATATGCTCGCCGTGCAGACCGACGTTTACAGCGAAGTGGATCAGGAGCTGGGCCATCGCTTTGCCTACGCCATCGACCACACCCCCAGCGCCGACGACCGCCTCCGCAAGGCCGCCGACCTGATGCGCTCCTGGGACGGCCGGCTGACCACCGACTCCGCTGCCGCCTCCATTGTCACCCAAGGCCGCCGTGCCCTCTGGCCGCTGATTCTTGAGCCCAAGCTGGGCGCCGAAGCCAAGGAATATCACTGGTCAGAATCCAACTTCGCCGAGGAAGAGATCGTGATGCACGCCAGCGCAGACTGGCTTCCGCCGACTTACAAAAACTGGGACGCGCTCTTGACGGACGCCGTGCGCAAAGGCATGGAGCAGGGCAAGGCTCCCGCCGACGTGGCTCGCTGGAGCTACGGAAGCTGGCACGTCGTCGATGTCGAGCACCCGCTGGCTGTTTATCTGCCGCTGATCGGGCGCATGGCCAGAACCGGCGAGCAGCCGTTGAGTGGCGACACGACCACCGTGAAACAGGTAGGCCGCGACTTCGGCCCCTCGCAGCGCTTCACCATGGACTGGAGCAACATCGACGGCTCCACGGAGAACATTGTGCTGGGCGAGAGCGGCAACCCCTATTCGCCCTACTACCGCGACCAGTGGAAGGACTGGTACAACGGCACAACCTTCGCGCTGCCCTTCAGCCCGGAAGCCGTCGCCGCGCAGACCCGCCACACGCTGCGGTTGCTGCCTTAAGCATTTTTCCTATTTGTGTAGAGTCCGGCGTGGACCGGGAGGTCCACGCGACAGCCGGCCAGGAGGCCAGCGTTACACTTTTTACCGGTACATCACCAGACGGTCAGAGATCTAGTCGCATTCGCAAGATTCAATCTCACAGGTCTCACCTGCGTATGAGCCTTTTATCCCACACGACCGGCTCCGGCGGGGTGTGCGTGATGCGCGCGAACTCCGGGTGGGCGGGATTGAGCAGGATATTGTCTTCTCGGCCTTGGGTGACAAGAGAAGGAACCACGAGAACAGCGAATCTCCACTCCCCCATCACATCGGCAACATGGCCTGGCTGCATCATCTCCGGTCTCCGGTATCTGTATACCGCAATTGCGGTATACAGATACCATTCATTTCCAGCCGCTTCATCCATGAGGCCAGGGCCTGCTGGTCGGCGGTTCCGGCGGCGTGGGCGGCGTGGACGTTGTTGCGCTCGGCTTCGTCGCGGTTCTGGCTGAGCTTGAACTTGCCTTCGATGCGCTCGATGGCGATGCGAAAGCCGACGATCCCGGCGAGCATCGAGCGACGGAAATCGCCGGGCAGGTCGCGCCATTTCTCCGCGAAGGCCGGCTCGTGGGCGCGGATCAGGCCAGCCAGCAGGGCCTCCTTGCCCGCCTCATCCTCCACCAGTTCCAAGGTTCCGTAGGCGTGGACGGCGATGTAGTTCCAGGTAGGAACCGAGAGCGGATCGGCGTAGAGCGCGGGCGAGACGTAGCTGTGCGGGCCAGCAAAGACGGCCAGCGTCTCTTGTCCGGCGAGGGCCTGCCAGTGGCGATTGGCGCGGGCGAAGTGGCCTTCGAGCAGGCCGTGCGGACCTTCATCTTTGACCACAAGCGGCAGATGCGTGGCTGCCAGCGGCGCCAGGGATTCCGGAGTCGATTGCGGGCCGAAGAGTATGGCGAAGGAATACGCCTGCATGGCCTCGATGAGAACGGCGCGGTCGGCGATCTGATTGATTTTGGGTGAGTACATGAGGACTCCTACTGAATGCGCTCGAAGCTGAAGCCGGCTTCGCGCAGCGCGTGGCCCAGAGCTGCAATGTGGGCCGCGCCGCGGGTTTCCAGGGTTACGTCGATCACGGTTTCGCCCAGGCTGACGCCGTAGTAGGCGCGGTTGTGGATGACCTCGACGATGTTGGCGCGTTCGCGGGCCAGAATCTGAATCAGGCCAAGCAGCGCGCCGGGGCGGTCATGGAGGTTAACGCGGATGCGCAGCAGGCGACCGTCCTTGACCAGGCCGCGCTCGATGATTTTGGCCAGCAGCGTGACGTCGATGTTGCCGCCCGAGACCAGGACCACGGTGCGGCGGGATCTAAGATTGGTCTTGGACTGAAGCAGAGCGGCCAGGGCGGCCGCGCCCGCGCCCTCGGCCAGAGTCTTTTCGTGCTCCAGCAGCATGAGAATGGCGCTGGCGATCTCCTCGTCGTCCACGGTGACGATCTCATCGACGTAGCGGGAGACCAGGGGGAGGGTCAGGTCGCCGGCGCGGCGAACGGCGATGCCGTCGGCGACAGTGGCTTCGGCGTTGAGGGTGACCGGAGCGCCGGCCTCGCGGGCGCGCAGCATCGAGGGCAGCTTCTCCGGCTCGACGCCGATCACGCGAATCCTGGGGTTGGTCTCCTTGAGCGCGCAGGCCACGCCGCTGATCAGGCCGCCGCCGCCGATGGGCACGACCACGGCTTCCAGGTCGGGCACCTGCTCCAGCAGTTCCAGGCCGATGGTGCCCTGGCCATTGATGATCTCCGCGTCGTCGAAGGGATGGATGAAGGTGCGGCCCTCTTCGAGGCGGCGGCGCAGCGCCTCCTCGCAGGCCTCGTCGTAATTGGAACCGTGCAGGACAACATCCGCGCCGAAGCCGCGCGTGGCCGCGACTTTGATCTGCGGCGTGGCCAGCGGCATCACAATCTGAGCGCGAATGCCCAGGGCCGCGGCGTGGAAGGCGACGCCCTGTGCGTGGTTGCCAGCGCTGGCGGTGACGACGCCGCGCTCCCGCTCGGCCTGGCTGAGGGTGAGCAGCTTGTTCAGCGCGCCGCGCTCCTTGAAGGACCCGGTGCGTTGCAGATTTTCCAGCTTCAGGTGCAACGGCAGGCCGGTCAACTCCGACAGGTCGCTGGAGAGCTGGCAGGGTGAGAAGTAGATGGCTTCGCCGATGCGCGCGCGCGCCGCCTGGATGGTGGTCAGAGTGACGGATTCCAAAATGTGCCTCCTTGGTTGAGACAAATGCGGGATGAAAAGCAACTTGAAGCGGGGCTGGAGATGAAAAAACCACCAGCCGCGCTTGCGGGTGGTGGCCTGGGTGCTGCATTCCAGCTTTCCGGTTCGTCAGGCTTCCGTTCCCGCGCGCGCATTGGGGCCGATAATTCGCATGGAAGGCCTCGGCGCTGCGGTGCGCTGGACCAAAGTGACGTTCGCGTTAGCGCCGGAAGTGGGCATGACGTTGATTGAAGTAAAGCAGAGAAGCAAGGGGCGCGTCAAGACTGAATGCAGGGTGGGAGAGGTCATCGACAGTCCCTGTGAACTGCCCCATCGATGCCGGAACCACAATCAAGGCCATTGAGCAGCGAATATTTTTATATTTCATGAACATTTTGGCACGTTGGCACGATTGGTTGTAGTATTGTTAGCTGTACGCTCACTGAATCACCTGCCGGAGTGAATACAAATGATTTGTGCGAGATGCGAAAGCCATCGAATGCGCCGGATGACCAGGAGAGGTTTCCTGCGCAAGTGGCTGGCTCCATTGTTCGGTTACTATCCTTGGCGATGTTCCAACTGCCAGACAGAGTATATGCTCCGAACCCGTGGCAAAAAGAGGAGTTCGCCTGACGCGGGCCAATCGCACGGGGAAGCCCCCGGCCCTTCCTCAGGCCAGCCGCGCTGAAGACCTGTTGGTTGATCGCAAAAGGCAAGCGGCAGCGACGGAATTACCTGACGAAACTTGGCGCTGGAAGCGGCTCACTGAGCTTGACGTGACGTGCTTGGCTGACTGTTTCTCAATAGAAAATCTTTTCCTGGGGCTCACGCCGGCCTTCCTCCCATGGTGCAACTTTCTTCTGCCTAGCGCTCCCCTGACTGAAGCCCGGCGCTGCGCTCCATTGGAGCAGCGTCGCGTTGAGCAGCCTCCACCTATGGGTTGAGTTCGACAGGACGCCGCATCTAGTATTGTTAGGACGTTCCAGCCCGTGGAGGCCCGATGATCTTGCTGATTCCCCAGCAACTCTCGCCTTCTCCGTCCCCGCATCGCAGAACGTTTGTCTTAAGGGATGGAGAATTTCAACGCATTGTCAGCCGGAGTTCATTTTGTAAACTTGCCGCGATGATGATCTGCATCGCGCTGGCCGCGGCTTCGCGCGGTTTGGTTGCGCAGTCTACCACGCCGGACTCGCACACCGCCGATACACAGTCCGACAAGCCCCGCGAGGGTGGACAGCCCTCCGCAGTTGGGGGTGTCAACACCGGAGGCGCCCACGCCGCGGTCCTCGACTCCGAGCACCGGCCGATCACCGCTGGCGGTTTCGTCAAAGAAGGCCCCGTCCTCTTCAAAGACATTGCCAGCCAGGCCGGTTTGACTGCGTGGAAGCACGTCATGGGCACGCCGGAAAAGAAATTCATCATCGAGGCCAATGGATCGGGCGTATGCCTTTTGGATTATGACAATGACGGCTGGCTCGACATCTATCTTGTGAACGGTTCCACTTATGACGCCGAGAGTGGCAAGGTGTCTCCTCCCAAGGCCGCGCTCTTTCATAACAATCACGACGGCACATTCACTAATGTGACGGATAAGGCCGGTGTGGCCAACGGCCGCTGGGGATTCGGGTGCGCGGTTGCCGATTACGACAACGACGGCTGGCCGGATATCTATGTTACTAACTTCGGCAAGAACAGGCTCTATCACAATAATCATGATGGAACATTTACCGATGTGGCCGAAAAAGCCGGCGTTGCTCTAGGTAACTGGTCAACTGGAGCTACCTGGGGAGACTATGACGGAGATGGCAGGCTGGACCTGTTTGTTCCCGGCTACGTTCACTATGATTTTGCGAATCCGCCTGCCTCGGGCGACAAGGGCGTTGCTTATAGTTTCTGCCAGTTTCGCGGCGAAAATGTGATGTGCGGGCCGCGAGGCCTGCAAGGCGAGCCGGATCATCTTTTTCATAACAACGGCGATGGTACCTTTACGGATGTCAGCGAAAAGGCGGGCGTCGCCGACAAGAATGGCTACTATGGCCTGACTTCGCTCTTCGTCGATGTGAATAACGATGGCCGGCCCGACCTGCTGGTGGGTAATGACTCGACCCCGAATTACCTCTATCTCAACAAGGGCGGTGGAACCTTTGAGGATATAAGCTACGCCTCCGGCTATGCTCTCAACGAAAACGGACGGGAAACTGCCACGATGGGCATCGCCGCCGGCGACTACTTGAATAATGGCTTGGTCGATCTGTTCCACACCACCTTCAGCGACGATTACGATCCGCTGTACCGCAACGATGGAGATGCTAACTTCACGGATATTAGCTACCAGCTAGGAATCGCCGAGCCAACAGTTCCTTTCCTCGGCTGGGGCGACGCCTTCTTTGATTACGACAACGATGGCTGGAAGGATCTGATTGTCGCCAACGGGCACGTCTACCCAATCGTCGATAAAGAGCCTTGGGGAACCAGCTTCGCCCAGCGCCCGCTGCTCTTTCATAACATCGATGGCAAGAAGTTCGAATTGATGCCGGCGGTGGAGGGAACAGCTCTGGCGCAGACTTATGTGGGCCGCGGCCTGGCAGTGGGAGACCTTTTCAATGACGGCAAGCTCGACGTGGTGATCAATGTGATGGATGGCGCGCCGGCGCTGCTGCGCAACGTCTCACCCGACAAGCACCACTGGATCGAGTTCAAGCTGATCGGCGGGGCGAAGAGTCCGAGGGACGCCGTAGGCGCAACCGTTTATCTTACCGCCAGCAAAATGCGCCAGCGCGGCGATGTGCTCTCCGGAGGAAGTTATGCTTCCACGAGCGATCCGCGATTGCACTTTGGGCTGGGCGATGCGACAGTTATCGATAAAATAGAAGTGCATTGGCCCAGCGGCGCGACGGAGCATTTTCCGGCTCCGCAGATTGACCGCATCATAACCCTCAAAGAAGGCCAGGGAACGAAACCATAAATAGCATCGGCAATGATTTCATCTCCATCTTCCCGTGGAGAGTTATCCCATTGAATGCCGGAGGTCAGAACCCATGAGAATCGATCCAATTTCAATCGCAGCAGCGCTCCGGAGCCATCGCACTCTTCACATGGTCAGCGGGCTTATGCTTGCGGCCGCCGTGGCCAGCGGCTTTATGGCATGGCGGGCTGATCTAGCCTTTGCGGCCGGCGATGATACAACCGCCGCGCAGCGAACAGCTTATTCGCAGGCGACCAGCGAGCATTATGGCTATCTCTTTGGGAATGATAAACCGTTTCTGCCATCAAACGCGGCCACGGATACAGGTGAGTTTATCAATGCAAAAAGCTTTTCCGCGGCAAAGTATTGTGGCCATTGCCATCAGGAAGCGCACGCGGAATGGCGTCAAAGTGCGCATGCAAATGCTTTCCGCGCTCCCTGGTACGTCAAGAACGTTAACGTGCTCAGGAAAGAAAAGGGAGTAGAGTTTACCCGTCACTGCGAAGGCTGTCACAACCCCACGGCTTTGGTTTCAGGTGCGCTAACCAAGGACTCTCCGGTGGATCGCAAGTTTGACGAGGATGGCATTACTTGTTCGGCGTGCCATTCCATTCAGAAGGTCGATACGCGCGGCACGGGCAGTTATGTTCTGGGCCAGCCGGCTGTGATGGTGGATGAAAATGGCAAGCCAATCTATGGCGAGGTCTCCGATAAGGAGATACTGGCTCACCTTGATCGGCACTCCAAGGCTGTCATGAAGGACTTCTATCGCTCCAGCGAATTCTGTTCCGCCTGCCACAAAGCCGCGCTGCCGAAGATTCTGGATGATTATAAGTGGCAGCGGGCCTTTTTTCTTTACGACGAGTGGCAGTTATCCTCCTTTGCGAAAGAGTCCCCACTTCCTTTCTACGTCAAAGACCAAGTTTCGAAGTGCCAGACTTGCCACATGAAGCCGGAAGAGATTCAGTTGCCGGACTATGGAGCCAAGGACGGCAAACTGGCGTCGCATCGTTGGCTCGGCGCTAACACTGTCTTGGCAAAGTATTACGGCTACGATGCGCAGATGGAGAAGACACTTGCCTTTCTGCGCAACGGAGTCTTCAATGTGGACATCTTCGGAATCGAGCGCAACGGTGCGAAGATCATCGCGCCGCTCGGTAGCCAGCCTTTTGAAATTGCCGCAGGCGACGTGCTGACCGTCTCCGTTGTTATTCAAAACAAAGGCATCGGCCATAGTTATGTTCCGGAGCAGCGCGACTTTTACGAAAGCTGGGTGGAGTTTGAGGCAATGGACGCGACCGGCCGCACGCTGATGCACTCCGGCGCATTGCGAGCAGATGGTTCGCTCGACCCTCGCGCGCATAGCTTCACCAATCGTTTGGTCAACAAGAATGGCGGATTGAACGACCTTCACCAGGTCTGGGATACCAGGGTTGTTGCCTATAACAACACCATCCAATCAGGCCGCTCGCAGATTGTGCGCTACGAATTTAGAGTGCCTGCCGATGCCGTCGGGCCGATTACTGTTACCGCCAAGGTCAACTATCGCCACTTCAATCAGCATTTTATCGATTATGCCGTTGGCAAGCACGATCAAATGCCCGTGGCTGAAGTGGCCGCGCGGACGCGCACTCTGGCGCTGGGCGCTAACACGGCCGCAGCGCCTGATCCGCAGGATAACAAGGACTGGATGCGCTGGAATAACTATGGCATCGGACTGCTGGACGCGCAGCAGTATGGCGAGAGCGCGCGCGCCTTTGCGCGAGTTACCGAACTGCGTCCCGATTATGCGGACGCATTCACCAATTTCGCCATCGCAAACTTTCAGTGGGAACGGTACGACGCGGCGCGCGGCAGCCTGGAGAAGGCTCTCCAGCTCTCTCCGCACAATGCCCGCGCGCTCTATTACATGGCGCTGGTCGAACGCACTCAAGGGCATTTGGAGGCCGCGATCAGCGATCTACGCGAAGTTACAGCGCAGTTTCCCAGGTCGCGCGACGCGCACCGCGAACTCGGCTTTTCTCTCTATCAGCAGCATAAGTATGAGAAGGCGCGAAGCGAATACGAGATGCTTCAGACAATCGATCCCGATGACCTTGCGGCGCATTACATTCTCTCCATTGTTTATCGCCGGCTGGGCATGAAGGAGCAAGCCGCGCGCGAGGCAAGTGCTTTTGCGGATCAAAAGGACGATCCCACGGCAAGCACGTATGCGCTGGAATTCCTGCGCAAGCATCCGGAGATTACATCAGAGAGCGTTCCGTGGCACACGCACAGCGACTTGACGGCGCATACGGCCGTGGGCGGGGAGGCGGTTTCTCCATGAGGTTCAGCATGTTAGTCCTAGTTATTCTCATGGTTTGCTCTTCCACGGGCTTTGCCTCTTCGCGCAGCCAGAGGGCGCTCGGAGCGTCTGTTTTCGCTGCTAGCGGATGCTCGCATTGCCATAGTATCCGCAATGCGGGTGGGCACAAAGGGCCTGATCTCTCGGGCGTGGGTCGAAGGTTGAAAAATGATCAGATGCGCCGGCAGATCACAGGAGGCAGCAGGCTGATGCCGCCCTTCGGAGATACATTGCAGGAGACGGAGCTTGCAGATCTGATCTCTTACCTGCGCTCTTGCCGGGATAAGGCGAAGAAATAGCGGAGCGCACCGGAAATAGCGCCGGTTGCGATATACTTTAGGCGATGGAGGACTCTCATTTGTCTTACAGGACTGGATTATTAGCCGCGCTCGCCGCATCTACGCTTCTTTATTATATATCGGCTTTGCCTGCACAGACTTCACCGCAAGGGCAGCAACACGGGATGCAGCCGCCCGTGAGCGGAATGGACCAGGGCGGAATGGCCAATGCCGGTCCGCAGAAGGCGGAGTTCGATAGCCAGCATCGCCCCATCACCGCCGGCGGCTTTGTTAAAACCGGGCCGATCATTTTCATGGATGTTGCCAAGGCAGCCGGGCTTACGATCTGGCATCACAAGGCAGGCACTCCTGAAAAGCGCCTCATCCTGGAGGCCAAAGGCCCAGGTGTTTGTCTGCTGGACTATGACAATGACGGCTGGCTGGACATCTATCTGGTGAACGGCTCGACTTATGATGTGCTTGCGGGCAAAGCAACTCCGCCGCACGCGGCTCTGTTTCACAACAATCACGATGGGACTTTTACCGATGTTACAGAGAAGGCAGGCGTCGCCAATGGCCGCTGGGGATATGGGTGCACGGTTGGCGATTATGACAACGACGGCTGGCCGGACTTATATGTGACTAATTATGGAGAGAACCGCCTGTATCACAATAATCACGACGGCACCTTTACGGATGTTGGGGAGAAGGCTGGAGTTACTGTAGGCACATGGTCTACCGGCGCCACCTTCGGCGACTACGATGGGGATGGGCGGCTGGACCTTTTTGTGGCAGGATACGCGAAAATTGACCTTAACGATCCTCCGGTTTCCGGGTCGAAGGCGGTCGGTTATGCTTTCTGCCAGTACCGCGGGGTGCAGACGATGTGCGGCCCGCGCGGCCTGAAGGGCGAACAGGACCATCTTTTTCATAACAATGGCGACGGAACTTTTACAGATGTCAGCAAGAAGCTGGGGGTGGACGATCCCAACGGATACTACGGCCTCGGCGCTTTGTTTGTGGACGTGAACGGGGATGGCAAGCCGGACCTGCTGGTGGCGAATGATTCCACGCCTAACTATCTGTATATGAACAAGGGCGATGGAACCTTCGAGGATCAGAGTTACGAAAGCGGATACGCGCTCAACAGCGACGGGCGCGAGATCTCCAATATGGGCATTGCGGCGGGAGACTACGAAAACAACGGCCATCTTTCTTTGGTGAATACCAGTTTTGCCGACGACTACAATGTGCTTTTCCAGAATGACGGGCAAGGTTTTTTCACTGATGTGAGTTATCAGGCAGGCATCGCGGAGTCCTCGATTCCATTTGTCGGTTTCGCCGATGGATTCCTTGACTATGACAATGATGGGTGGAAGGACTTGCTCATCATCAATGGCCACGTCTATCCGGAGGTGGACAAGCACCCGGATTGGGGGAGCAGTTACGCCCAGCGCCCGCTGCTCTACCACAACCTGAAGAATGGCAAGTTTGAACTGATTCCGCCAGTCGAAGGTACCGGGCTTGCCGTGGTCAGCGTGGGCCGCGGCGCCGCATTCGGCGATATCTTCAACGACGGAAAAATCGATGTAATCATCAATAATATGGACGGGGTTCCGGTGCTGCTGCGCAACGTGAATCCTGACCACCATAACTGGGTTGAACTCAAGCTGATTGGAGGGCCTAAGAGCCCCCGCGACGCGGTTGGAGCGACTGTCTATCTGGCGGCGAACGGGATGCGCCAGCGTGGAGACGTGCTGAGCGGCGGAAGCTATCTCTCCNNGGCGCAAAGGAGATGGTGAAGCTGCCCGCGGTGGACCGCATTTATACGATTACCGAGGGCCAGGGGATTACCAGCGCGCTGTGCGGCGGCAAGCCGTGCGCGGAGGCGGGTACGGCGGCGGCGCCGGTGAAGCCGAGCAAGCCCTGATTCTGCGGCCCACAAAAGAATCGGGTGGCTGCCCCATGAGTAGGCAGCCACCCGAAAGTCACACTTTGCAAGACCAATACAGGAGACAATCACAGAGTACCGGCAGGCCGAGACTGTGTCTTGAGCCAAACGAATGAGGCTGGAGTCCATCAATTGGTGGAGAGCGGCGCCGGGATTTGTGCGATAGTCTGCTAATGTCCCTGTGCATTTCCGCATCAACCAATTACTGTGGAAGTGCGCAGCTCTTGCGCAGATTGAAGACATTTGAGGGAACTCATCCCCAATCTCGTGGCCCATCATCACGCCAACTCGATGGATGCAGCGGAGGAGGCCGGCCGGCGCTCGCCACTGGCTGGCGGCGATCCTCGCGCGGCGGCGCTGCGCGGCCTACTGGCAACCGCATTGCTGTTGGGCTGCGGACTTCCCGGCCTGGCGCTGGAGCCTTCCACGCCGCTGGCCAACTATGGCCGTCAGTCGTGGGGGATGGAGAACGGGCTGCCGCAGAATACCGTACAGGCGCTGGTTCAGACGCGGAACGGCTTTGTGTGGCTGGGGACCGAGGTGGGACTGGTCCGCTTTAACGGCAACGGGTTTCAGGTCTTCGACAAGAATTCAACACCGGCGCTGCCGGGGAGCGATGTGCGCTGTTTGCTGGAGACGCGCGACGGGGCGTTGTGGATTGGGACCAGCGAGGGGCTGGCGCGGTGGAAGGACGGGGTGGTCACGGCGTTCTCGACAAAGGATGGGTTGCCGGGAAATGGGATTCGGGCGCTCGTAGAGTCTAAGAATGGTTCTCTCTGGGTGTGGACGGATCAGGAACTGGCAAGGCTGAACGAAGATGGACGATTTGTTGACGCCACTTCGAAGACGGGTTTTCCAGCCAACGCGATCGCCACGGTCATATCAGACGGTCGGGGGGAGTTGTGGGTTGGGACGCAAGACAGAGTGTCGATTTTCCTGGGGGATCAGAACATGACATTGACCCAGCCACAGGCTGGGATGTTCCCATGGATTTCGGCAGGGCCAATTGAATTCATTCAGACTTTCCGCGGAAAGGTGGCCTCCGCTGACAAAAATACCGTTGCGATGCTGGACGGGGACAAAATACGAGGTGACAACGCTCTCGACCGCTTCACCACCGGCAAAGAGCTTCCTGGCAGCCGGATACAGGCGCTTCTTTTCGACCGCGAGGGCAGCCTTTGGATTGGCACCAATGGCGGCTTGGCGCGGTGGGTTGCGGGCAAGGTGCAACGGCTGCCGGTCACCGATCCGCTGGCGAGCGCGTCGGTGTTGGCGCTGATGGAGGACCACGAAGGCAATCTGTGGGTGGGGACCGAGACCGGCGGGCTGCACATTCTGCGTGATCAGCGCTTCCGCACCCTCGGCGCGCGGGAGGGGCTGAGTTCCGATGCAACGACCGCTGTGGTGGAGGACGGCGCGGGCACGCTTTGGGTGGGGACAAATGGCAGCGGGTTGAATGCGATGCGTGCCCAGAGCAATTTGGAAGTTGAAACCCACCCTAGCCACAAAGACAAGAGCGTGGCGAGGGTGGGGCACCCAATGAATGGCTCAATCAAGAATTACACCGTTCGCGACGGTCTGCTGAGCGACGTGATTCTCTCGCTCGCCGCCGCGCCCAAAGGCGACCTTTGGGTGGGGACGCCGGACGGATTGAACCGGATTCGCGCGGGCAAGATCGAATCCTTCACCTCTTCGGACGGTTTGCCCGACGATTTTATCCGTTCGCTGCTGGCCGACGCCGATGGCTCGCTGTGGATTGGCACGCGGCGCGGGCTGACGCACTGGATGGGATTGAATGCCGGAACGCCTTCCAGCGCGCGCATGGAGACGTTTACGCAGGCCAACGGGCTGGGCAGCGATCTGGTGGGCGCAATGGCGCGGGACTCCCATGGCGAACTGTGGGTGGCCACTCTGGCCGGACTCTCACGGCTGAGCGGCGGCAAGATTGCCAATTTCACGACCGCGAACGGGCTTTCCAGCAACGTGATTACGGCGCTGCTGCCACGCGCGAATGGAACGCTGCTGATCGGCACGCAGGAACACGGTTGGAACTTGTGGGATAGGCAGCGCTTCGCCGCGCAGGATAGCGGAGGCTTGAACAAGAGCAGCATTCACGCGATTCTCGACGACGGCGGCGGCCATCTGTGGTTCGCCACCGGCAACGGAATCGCACGCTGCGATTGCGATGGGAAGGGCGCTGGGATGCATGGGGCCGGATGCTCGCATTGGATCGAGTTCGGCGCCGCCGATGGGCTGCGCAGCCGGGAGACGGCCACCAATAGCCATCCATCGGCGTGGCGCTCGCGCGACGGCCACTTGTGGTTTGCCACGCCCAAGGGGCTGGTGGAGGTGGACCCGGCGCACTTCCCGGTGAACACGGTTCCGCCGCCGGTGGAGTTGGAGCGCTTTGCCGTGGACGATGTGGTACTTCGTGCAACGGATTCTTTGTTGCACGTTGAGGCCGGCCACGTGCACTTCCAATTCGACTACGCGGGATTGAGTTTTACCGCGCCGCAGAAGGTGCGCTACCGCTATATGCTGGAGGGCTTCGACCGCGGCTGGACCGAGGCCGGCGCGCGCCGCTCCGCTTACTACACGAATATTCCGCCGGGGCGCTACACCTTTCGCGTGCAGGCGGCCAACAACGACGGCCTCTGGAATACCGAAGGCGCGGCGCTCGCCTTTGAGTTGCGTCCGCACTTCTATCAGACCATCTGGTTCTATGCGCTGCTGCTGGCGGCCGTGGTGGGAGTCGTGGTACTGTTGCTGCGTCTGCGGCTGCGCCGGGCTGAAGGCGAGTTCCGCGCCGTGCTGGGCGAGCGCAATCGCATCGCGCGCGAGATTCACGACACGCTGGCCCAGGGCTATGTGGGCGTCTCGGTGCAGTTGGAGGTGCTCAGCGAGCTGCTGCGCCACCACAAGCCGGAGGCCGCTGCAAAGCATCTCGACCAGACTCGCGGCTATGTGCGCGAGGGCCTCGCCGACGCGCGGCAATCGATCTGGGCGCTGCGCTCTCAGGATTCGGGCGAGACCACGCTGCCGGTGCGCCTGCGCCGCATCGTCGAGGCCGATGGCGGTCATGGATTGGAGGCCAGCTTTAGTCTCTTTGGTGCGTACCGGCCTTTACCTCCAGAGACGGAGCGCGAATTTCTGCGCGTGGCTCAGGAAGCCATTCATAATGTGAAGAAGCACGCCGGGGCGCGGCATTTGTTTGTTCAGTTGGAGTACGGGCAGGAAGAGATCGCGCTTGAAGTTCGCGACGATGGGCGCGGGTTTGCGGCGAGCGAAGAGATGAAATCCACGCCGGGCCACTATGGATTGACCGGAATGAGAGAGCGCGCGGCGTCGATTGGTGGAACGCTTGAGGTAACCAGCGAGCCGGGAGTTGGAACCACGGTCCGGCTGCGGACTGCGGCGCCGAGAGAGACGCAAAGCGGTTGAAGTTTGTGGTTTCCCACCCTAGCCGCAAAAACAAAAACGCGGCGAGGATGGGGCACCCAGGTTAAGGTTTGTGGTTTTCCACCCTTCCGCAAAATACACGGAAGGATGGGGCACCCAGAATTTATGCAAGACACTTAAGGAGCAACAGTGACGAAGGAATCGATTCGCGTGCTGGTTGTGGAAGACCACCACGTGGTGCGCCAGGGACTGGTTGCGCTGCTGAACGTAGTGGATGGCCTGGAAGTGGTGGGCGAGGCTGCCGACGGCGTGGAGGCCATCGCGCAGTTTCGCAAGCATCAGCCGGATATTGCATTGATCGACCTGCGGCTGCCGCGGCTGAGCGGCGTCGAGGTCATCGAGCGCATTCGCATGGAGACGCCGCATGCGCGCTTCATCGTGCTCACTACCTACGACGGCGACGAGGACATCTATCGCGCGTTGCAAGCCGGCGCGCGCGCCTATCTGCTGAAGGGCATGACCTCGGAAGAGTTGATCGCGGCCATCCGTGCGGTTCATGCGGGCAAATCGCATATTCCGCCAGCGATTGCGCAGCGGCTGGCCGAGCGCATGGGCACCGAGGAGTTGACGCCGCGCGAGTTCGACGTGCTGGAGCAGATTGTGCGCGGCAAGAGTAACAAGGATATCGCCACCGAGTTGGAGATTTCAGAGGCCACCGTGAAGACCCACATCAACAACCTGCTGAGCAAGCTGGGCGTGACCGACAGGACGCAGGCGGCAACGGCCGCACTCCAGCGCGGCATTGTCACCCTCGAATCCCTGAGAAAGCCGAAGCTATGAAAAAAACCATTCTGTTCGCACTTTTTTTACTGCTGATTTGCCCGCATTCACAGGCGCAAAAATCAATCTGGCGGCAAGCCACCGATGCGGAGCTTGCCTCGCTGTTGCCGGCGCGCGCACAAGTGGAAAAGGAGCACATCGAGACGGAGATGCGCACCGCCTCAGGCATCGTGAATGGCCGGGGCCACACCATCGCCGGTGTGGTGCTGCTGACGGCCGGGTACTCCGCGGAAGGCAAGTATTCGCACTATCTGATTGTGCAGGCGCC
>PLPA01000147.1:27683-32083 GCA_003159355.1 Acidobacteriaceae bacterium
CGCGTGGAGAGCCTGCACATCTGGCCTCCCGCCGACAAGGCATTGATTCAGATTGGCCGCTTCGGCATTCCCTACGAGTTGGGCGAGGAATAGAAGTTCATCGTCTCAGCGCGGCTCGCCGGTCTGTAGAAAGGCAACTCCGGAGACCGTCTCCCCCGAAGCCAGCACGTTTCTGAGCCGCTCCGGATTATCCCCGCTGCGAACGGCAGCCGCTTCCAGCAGGTGCAGCGCCGACGCCGGAGTGGTTTCCGGCGGCAGCCGGAAGATCCACGGAATGTTTGTCGAAGTCAGCTTCTTGTCGCTGCTCAGCGCTACCACCGGGACGAATGCCTTGAGCGCCAGTTGCTCGGCCAGGTGAGCCGAGTCGCGATCCAGCGCCACGATTGCGAGAGCGTGCTCGTCCATCAGCGCGTGAACCAGTTGCGTTGAGGCCGCGCCCCAATTCTGATCGCTCGCGACGGGCAGCAGCGTCCACGGCTTTCCGTTGGCCGCGCTCGATGCAAGCTCAGCTTGCACCTCCGGCGACTGCGCGACTTCCATCGCGCGCGGTCCAAAGAGCACCACGCGGATTGGCCCAGCCAGGTCCGCGCGGTGCGGCCCGGCATAATTCACGCCATCCTCGCCGACGCGCGCATAGGGCACCTGCGGTGTGGCGGGCGCTGCTTGCGCGGGCACCTGCGGTGCGGCAGACGCCGCTGGCGCGGCAGGGACTTGTGGGACTTGAGGAGTCTTCTCCATGGTGGCGACGCGATAAGTGATCGCGCCGTTATGCACCGTGCCCAGGTACATGGGAGCGACATTCTTCTGATTGGGATCGAAGACCATGTGCCCGGTGACGCCGTCGTACTCTTCAATGTTGGCCAGCGCATCGTGAATGCGCGCGCGGTTCAAGCCCGCCTTGCAGATCGAATCCAGCAGCGCGTTCATCGCGTCATAAGCCAGCGAAGCAAACTGCTCAGGCTTCTCGTGGAAGCGCGTCTCAAAGCGTTTGTTGAAGTCGAGCCAGCGCGGGTCGTTGCGTGTGGGATCGTAGGGGAAGACGGCCTCGAAGCCCTCGGCCGCGTCTCCCGCTTCGGCCAGCAGCGTTGGTCCCAGCGTGCGATAAGCGCCGAAGACGCGCTGCTTCATCCCCGCGGCGCGCATCTGCTTCAGGATTCCCGCCGCCTGTGTCTCATCGGCCCAGAGCAAGATGGCGTCGGCGCGCGAGGAGCGAATCACCTGCAACTGCTTGGTAAAGTCCGTATCGCCGGGAAGATATTTTTGCTCGATGACGATCGGGTGGCCCAGCCTGCGCGACGCATCGCGGAGTTTGATCACGCCAAAGCGCCCATAGCGGCTGTTCACCCTGAGGATCGCCACGCGCTTCATGCCGAGTTCGGTGAAGATGCGGCGCGCCAGCGTGAGGCACTGCACGCGATCATCCTGCAGGTCAGTGAAGAACCAGGGAATGTATGTCTCGGGAATCGTGGGATCGGTGGAGGCTGAGTTGACGATGGGAATCTCCGCGCGCAGAGCCACGCGCAAAGCAATGTGCGTGGACTCGGAGCTGATCGACCCGAAGATCGCCCAGTCCTGGTCATCGTAGATCATCTTGACCGCTTCATTCGAGGCCGATCCCCAGATGGCGGGGTCGGTGGGCCGGTCCTCGCCATAGACCGCATTCGCCTGCCAGTTGTCGTAGTCGTTGTGCGGCATCAGTTTGAAAGGCTTGCCCCCGTAGCCTCCGTGGGCGTTCGCCTCTTCAACGGCCAACTGCGCGCCGTGCATCATGCGCAAACCGAAGACCGATTCCGGGTTCGGCGCGACAGGTCCAAAGAAGCCGATGCGAACTTCCTTCACATCTTTCGGCTCTGGAATGTCGCGTCCCGCGCCGGAGTAAATGTTGGGATGGATGTAGTTGAGGTCGTAGGGCGCCGCAAACTTGGCGTACGGGCTCAAATCGGCAGGCTCGCCGGCATAAGGCGTGACCACGCGATCTCTCGGCGGACCCGGTGGATGCGCGCCACAGGCGCACGTTCCTTGGCCCGTCACCGCAACCGGACTCGCGTTCTGCTCCGCGGCCAGCGCCGAATCCTGCTTCGTATACGAACTCGCATCCTGAGCGCCGAGCTGCTCCGCGCCGCTCAGTGCGATTGCGCAGACCACTGCCAACAACCATCCCTTGCGCATGACGACTACTCCTTGCCGGCAGATGCCTTGTCCGTATGGAAGATGGCCAGCGCCTCGATCTCAACCAGCAGATCGGGGCGGCAGAGATGCGCCTGAATGCCAATGGAAGCAGGCACCGGATCAAGCCCTTGCTCCTTGTAAAACGCCGTGCGAATCTTGTTGAAAACATCGTAGTCGCGGTCGATGTCGCGCAGATAGCAACTGGTCTTCACGATATCCTTCCACGATGCGCCTTCGCTCTCCAGCAGGCCGGTAATGTTGGCGAAGGTGCGCTGCAATTGAGCGGGGAAATCGCCGACGTGAACGGTGACGCCGTTTTCGTCAATCGAGGCGGTGCCGGAGATGATCAGAACGGCGATGCCGTTCAGGTCGATCCGTATGCCGCGCGAGAACGAACTCGGCTTGGAGTAGTGGAAGGCCTCGTTCAGAACGCCGTGGTTGGTGACGGCGCGCCGTTCAATCGGTGTGTGCGCGGGCGTCTGCGCGATGGTCTCCAGAATTTCAGCAAATGCATTCATGATGTTGACTCCGTTTCTTTTATGGTTGATGAATTCCATGGCTCAGCCCCTTGGCCGTAGCGACCCAGATGTCGCTGCCTTGGAAGTCGATGCCGAGAACATAGTTGTGAGCCGGCGCTGTAGTGACAGCCACCGGCTTTACGTTGCCTTGCGCGTCGCGCACCGTCATCTCCGGCTTGCCGTCCTTCAACGACGGACGATAGACGGCCCAGTTCACGCCGTCGTAGTATGCCAGCCCCTTGTCGGTTCCGAACCAGCAATGAGTTGCATCCACGCCCTTTAGAGTGTTGATAAAGTTCGAGGGAAGTCCGCTGTCCTTGGTCAGATAATTGTGCCAGTAGCGGCCGTCATAGCGGCTGCCGCCGAAGTAAGTTGCCGCCCAGACGATATTGTCTACAAAGCTGACAGAAGTGACAATCTCGTGAATCAAGCCCTGATCCTTGAAGAGCACGATCTCGTTCTCGCCGTCAGGATCGTCGTACTTGTCCCAGCGCTCGGTCTTCTGCGTGTATTCGAGAAGCCCGCTGCCCCACACCGCGTAATAAACCTTGGTGGGCGTGGCGGAGACGCCGTAGACCCAGATCTCGTTCATAGGCGTGTTGCGCTCGTTATAGAGCGTCCACTGGCCGGTGCGGGTATTCAGGCGGCAGCCGCCCGCCGCCGTGGCCACCCACACGTTCTCGCCTTCCACGCTGACGCCGTAGACCACATCATTGCTCAGCCCGGAGTTCAACTGCGTGAAGCTGTCGATGCGCCCGCCGGAGATGCGGCTGAGGCCGCCCATGGTGCCGGCCCACACATCGCCGGTGCGCTTGTCCAGCGCCAGCGAAAGCACGGCGCGATGCGCCAGGCCGTCCTTCGTTGTGTAAGTCTTCCACGCATGATTCTCATAAACTGCCAGGCCGTTGTCCGTGCCCGCCCAGATGCGCTCTCCATCCACCAGCACCGAATAGACGTGATTGTCGGGCAGGCCGTTGGCGGTGGTGAAGTTCTCAAAGCGAAAGCGCGGCATCACCTGCAATGCGGCAGAAGCCGGCACCTGCGGTGCGGCAGACGCCGCTTGCGCGGCATGAGCTTTTTGCGCTCCGGATGATGGCGGTTGCGCGGCATTCGCCAACGGCACAATGGCCGCGATCATTGCGCAAATCAAGAGCGTCTTCAATGCCAGCTTTTTCATCGCGTCCTCAAGTATTCGATCAGGTCGTTGAGTTCATCCTTGGTCAGGTCGTTGGTGCGGCCGTGCTTGTCTTCGGGGTTATAGACGGTCCAAATCTCTTCGAGCGTGCGCGCTGACCCGTCATGCAGATAGGGCGAGGTGAGCGCAATTTCGGTCAATGGCGGCGACTTCAGAAGCCCCGAATTGTCGGTGGGCTTGCGCGTCCCAACGTCAAACAATTTCTGGTTCGTTCCCTTAGGCCCGCTGTGGCAATAGGAGCAGCGGTTGTATTCGATAATCGGCTTGCCAAACTTGTCTGTGTCGCGTGTGAACAATGCCCTGCCACGCTCCTGCGCCGGAGTCATCTCGCGTCCGGGCAGCTTCCAGCGGTTGGGACGCGTCGGCATATTGCGGATGTAGATCGTCAGGTCGGCAAGCGTAAGGCTGTCATAATTCTCCGAACGCCAGAAGTATTTTTCAGTTCGCGGGCCACACTCGGTCGGTATGTTGGGATTGCCGCCGTTCCACTTGTAAGGCTCGGTACCCTTCACGCCCTC
>PLPA01000055.1 GCA_003159355.1 Acidobacteriaceae bacterium
ATGGCGGTGATGCGGCCGTCTTCCAAAACGGCGATGCGGTTGGCGCGGCGAATGGTGCTCAGGCGATGGGCGATGACCAGCGCGGTGCGGCCCTGCATCAGATTCGCCAGCGCCGTTTGCACCAGTGATTCACTCTCCGCGTCGAGCGACGAAGTAGCCTCGTCGAGAATCAGCACCGGCGCGTTTTTCAAGATAGCGCGCGCGATGGCCAGCCGCTGGCGTTCGCCGCCGCTGAGCCGGAAGCCCTTCTCGCCGATCACCGTATCGTAGCCCTGCGGCATTCCCAAAATAAAATCGTGAGCCAAGGCGTTGCGCGCGGCCTCTTCCACATGGTCGAAGTGAATCTCCGGCTGGCCGTAGGCGATGTTGTNNTTGTTGCGCACCGTGTCGTTGAAGAGAATTGTCTCTTGCGTGACCTGGGCAACCTGGCGGCGCAGCGAACCCAGCGTAAGGTCGCGCAGGTCGCGGCCGTCAATGAGAATGCGGCCGCTGGTCACGTCGAAGAAGCGCGGAATCAGGTTGGCCAGCGTGGTCTTGCCCGCGCCGCTGGGGCCGACCAGCGCCACCACTTCGCCGGTGCGCAACTCAAGATCGACGTTGTGCAGAATCTGGTGTTCGCCTTCTTCTGTCGAGTAAGAGAAGCCCACATTATCAAAGCGAACGGACTCTCGAAAGGGACGCATTGCAGTGGCGTGCGGGCGCTCCTTCACGTCGTCCTCGGCGTCGAAGAAGCTGAAGATCGAAATGGAAGCGCCCATGGCCTGCTGGAAGCTGTTGTAGAAAAATGCGAATTTGCGCACCGGATCGTAGAGCTTGAAGAGCAAAATGATGAAAGCGCCGAAGAGCCCCATGGTCATGCGTCCATGGATGATTTCAGTGCGCCCTACCAAGAGCATCACCGCAATGGCGATGGCTCCGATGGAGTCCATCAACGGCGAACTGATGGACTGAATGCGGACGCTGCGCAGATTGGCGCGGAAGAGGCGCGAGGCGGCTTTTTGGAAGCGCAAAACCTCCCAACGTTCGGTGTTGAAGGCCTTGACGATGCGGTTGCCGGTCACCGTTTCATGCAGAATGTTCTGGATTTCAGCCAGCTTGTCCTGCCCGGTGCGCGTGCGCACGCGGACCGCGCGTCCAATCCTGCGCGCGGAAGTGGCCACAACGGGAACAAAAAGCAACAGCGCCCAACTCAGGTGGCCGCCCAGGCGAATGACAAAGGCCAGGCCGACGACGAAGGTAAAAAACTGCTGAAGAAAATCGCTGATGACCGAGCTGAGCGCAACTTGCACGCGATCCACATCGTTGATGAGCGTGGAAAGGATCGTCCCGGTAGCGTGCTTGTGAAAGAAACTAGCCGAACGCCGCAGCGTGGTCTCATAGAGATGATTGCGCAGGTCGGTGATGGTGCCGAAGCCGGCATAATTCACCAGGTAGGTGCCGGTGTAGTCGCACAATCCCTTGAGTACGGTTGCTACGATCAGCGCGAAGGCCACTACACTCCAGGCATTGTGCATATGCATGAAATGGGGAACCAGCAGCCTCAGGTCAAAGTGCCATTGGCTCCTGGGGAGGCCAATCGCAATGGGACCTTCGGGCGCATCCGGCCTCAGAACCTGGTCGAAGATGGGCTGGAAGAGGAGAACGCGGAAGGTGTCAAGCGCGCCCACCAAGGCCAGCAGCAGCACTCCCGGCAGCCATTGGAACCAGTAGGGAAGCCCATAGCGCAGAAGGCGCAGAAATCTATTCATGCCGGTCTGACCGCCTGACGGACGCAAGAGTCCATCCCTGGATTATATCCGGCGAGCGGCTTTGACCGGCCCGCCGGTCAGGGCTTTGGCTTGGTGACTTGGTGGTTGCTCCGGAAAAGGCGCGGGCGAGGACGCCCGCACGACAGCCGATCTGGAGATTGGCGCCACAGAAGTCTCCGCACTCCGAAGATTTAGAATGGAGAGAGTCAAAAATCGTCATGCGCCGGCTTGCCGGCCGGAAGGCACGCGTCATCCCTATGCATCGCTGGTCAAAGCTCTTTATACCCACTCTTCGCGAGGCCCCGGCAGACGCCGAAGTGGCCAGCCACCGCTTCCTCATTCGCTCGGGCTACATTCGCCAGCTGGGCGCGGGCATCTACAACTATCTCTTTCTCGGGCAGCGCGCGATCAACAAGATCATCGGCATTGTGCGCGAAGAGATGGACCAGATTGGGCAAGAGTTTTATCTGCCCGCGCTGCTGCCCAAAGAGCCGTGGGAGCAGAGCGGCCGCTGGACCGGCATGGGCGACAATATGTTCCGCCTCAAAGACCGCAAAGGCGCGGAGCTATGCCTGGGCATGACCCACGAAGAGATCATGACCACCATCGCCAAAAATGAATTGCGCAGCTACAAGCAGTTGCCGCAGATCTGGTATCAGATTCAGACCAAGTTCCGCGACGAGCCGCGGCCCAAGTCGGGGCTGCTCAGGGTGCGCCAGTTCACCATGAAGGACGCCTACTCCTTCGACATCGACAAGGCTGGGCTGGACAAGAGCTTCGAGCTGCACGATGCGGTTTACCGGAAGATTTTTTCGCGCTGCGGGCTGAAGTTTGTCGCCGTTGAAGCCGACTCAGGCTCGATGGGCGGCTCGCAGTCGCAGGAGTTCATGGTCTACACAGACGCCGGCGAGGATCTGATTGCAAGCTGTCCCGTCTGCGGCTACGCGGCGAATACCGAAAAAGCAACGTCGCTCCTCGCGCCGGTCACAGAGATGGAGCCAACCGGCGACGGCAAGCCAGAGCTGGTCTTCACGCCGGGCTGCGGAGCGATTGCCGATGTGGCCGCGTTCTTCAAGATTTCACCGGCCTCCGACATTAAGTGCGTGGCCTACATGGCGCTGAAGCGGGGCGCGGCGGGCAAGCCAGATTCATGGCATGGGGTTGCTGCCTTCCTGCGCGGCGACCATCAGGTGAACGAAACCAAACTGCTGGGTGCGATGGGCGCGTCGGAGTTGCGCACCATGCAGGCCGAAGAGTTGACGCAGTACCTCAACGGCCCGGCGGGCTTTCTCGGACCTGTGGGAGTTACACCCGAAGCCAAGCCGCTCGAAAGCGGTCTAACGGTCGTCGTGGACAGCTCTCTCGAAGACCGCAAAAACATGGTCTGTGGCGCAAACAAGCTCGACTACCATCTGCGCAACGTCACCCCAGGCCGCGATTTCTCATGGACGCTGACGGCGGATATTCGCACTGTCAATGAGGGCGAGAGCTGCCCCAAGAATGGTTGCGGCGGCAAGCTTGTCGTCGGCAAAGCGGTCGAGATCGGCCACATCTTCAAGTTGGGCTACAAGTACTCCGAGTCGATGGGGGCGCGGGTGCTGGACGTGAATGGCAAGGAAGTGACGCCGATCATGGGCAGCTACGGCATCGGCATTGAGCGCATTTTGACCGCGGCCGTTGAGCAGTCGAACGACAAGAACGGCTTCTGGCTGCCGGCTTCGATTGCGCCCTTTACCGTGGTCGTCACGGTGACCAACATGACCGATGCGCTGCTCAAAGAGACCGGAGAAACGCTGGCCGCGGAGCTGGAAGCGGCGGGCCTCGACGTGCTCCTTGATGACAGAGACGAGCGCGCCGGCGTCAAATTCAAGGACGCAGATTTGATCGGCATTCCTTATCGCATCAACGTCGGCAAGAAGACCGCCGAAGGCAAAGTCGAGTTAGTAACTCGCGCGACCTCAACCAGCGTGGATGTTGAGTTGAGCGAAGTGGTTGCGCTGGTAAGAAAGCGCGTCGAGGAAGATGCGCTGGTGATGGCTGTAGGAGAGTAAAAATAGCTTTCAGCTATCAGCTATCAGCTCTTTCGTCGCTGAAAGCCGGCGGCTGAAAGCTGATAGCTGATAGCTGAAAGCTGCATTACAAGGAGCGGCGATGGCGTTGAAGATCCGGTTTCACATGCCCACAGGAAATCATCCCTGGGCGTCGCTTGCTCTGCGCGTGGGTCTGCTGACGTTTGTGGCCGCCGATCTGCTGTTTCTGGCTGTCTTCGGCTATTATTACGTCGTCTATCAGCACGTTGTGGACGACCGCTTGAAGCAGCCCATCTTTGCCAACACCGCCAAGATCTATGCCGCGCCGCGCGAGGTGCGACCCGGCCAGAAGCTCTCCATCCACCTGCTCGCCGACGAACTACACCAGGCCGGCTACTCGGTCGATGGCGCCTCGCAGACCTCCGAATTGGGAACCTACAAGGAGGGCGTGCAGGCCATCACCGTGCGCCCCGGTCCGCAGTCCTTTCACGCGCAGGACAGCGCCATCATCCGCATCAGCGCAGGCCAGGTTGCATCAATCTCCGACAACCACGGCCAGGCGCTGTCGAGTTATGAGCTGGAGCCGCTGCTGATTACCGGACTCAGCGAGGACGCCAACCGCACCAAGCGCCGCTTGCTTACATATGACGAGATTCCGCTCAATGTTGTGAATGCCGTTCTGGCCATCGAGGACCGCCGCTTCTTTGAGCACAGCGGCGTCAATTACTGGCGGCTGATGGACGCCGTCTTCCGCGACGTGATCTCAGGCCGCAAGCAGCAAGGCGGCTCCACGCTGACCATGCAGTTGGCTAAAAACTTCTTTCTCACCCCGGAGAAGCGATTCAAGCGCAAGCTCATTGAGATCGTCATCACCTTTCAGCTTGAGCACCGCTTCAACAAGCAGCAGATCTTCGAGATGTACGCCAACGAGATCAACCTGGGCCAGCGCGGCAGCTTCTCCATCGACGGCTTCGGCGAGGCCTCGCAGACCTACTTCGGCAAGGACGTGAGCAAGCTCGATCTGGCCGAGTGCGCGATGCTGGCCGGCATCATTCAGCGCCCCAGCTACTTCAATCCCTTCCGCCATCCTCATCAGGTCATGGAGCGCCGCAACCTGGTGCTGGACTCGATGGTCGAGACGGGAGCCATCACCAAGGACCAGGCCGAGGCAGCCAAGGCCGAGCCGCTGAAGCTGACCGAGCAGAGCGTGGACGCCAACGAGGCGCCCTACTTCGTGGACCTGGTTCATGACCAATTGACGCAGAAGCTGGGCGATCGCGATTTCAATCATGAAGGCCTGCGCATCTATACCTCGCTCGATCCTGAACTGCAACGGGTGGCGACGGAGGCGGTCGAATCCACGGTTCACATCATCGACGCGCAGGTGGACAAACTGCACGCGGGCCAGAAGAAGCGGGGCGAAGCCTACATCTATCCGCAGGTGGCGCTGGTAGCGCTGAATCCGCATACCGGCCAGGTGCTGGCGCTGGTCGGGGGCCGCAGTTACGGCAATTCGCAACTGAATCACGCAATGGCCAAGCGGCCCACGGGATCGATCTTCAAACCCTTCGTCTATGCCTCGGCCTTTGCCACCGCCGTCGAAGGCACCATGCTGCCGGGACAGAATAAGCTCTTCTCGCCGCTGACCCTGTTGAAGGACGAGCAGACCACCTACGGCGAGGGCACGCCCTACGAGTACACGCCGAAGAACTTTGAAGGCGAGTATCACGGACAGGTCACGGCGCGTTATGCGCTGATGCGCTCGCTGAACAACGCCACCATCAGCCTGGCCTCGATGGTGGGCTTTGACCGCGTGGCCGCGCTGGCTCGCGAGGCCGGCATCAAGAGCGCACGCGGAACGCCCTCGATGGCCATCGGCTCCTATGACGCCACGCCGCTCGATATGGCCGGCGCTTACACCACCTTCGCCAACGGCGGTATTCACCTTGAGCCCTGGATGCTGGCCAGCGTGCGCACCCCCACGGGCGATGTCATCAATGACTATCTGCCCGACCCCAAGCAGGTTCTCGACCCGCGCGTCGCCTATCTTACCGTCAGCCTGATGCAAAACGTGCTGCACAGTGACGTGACCGGCTCCGGAACCGGCGCGGGCGTGCGCAATATGGGATTCACCTCGCCCGCCGCGGGCAAAACCGGCACCAGCCATGACGCTTGGTTTGCCGGCTTCACCTCCAACCTGCTGTGCATCGTATGGGTGGGCAACGACGACTACACCGACGTGAAGATCGAGGGCGCCCGCGCCGCCGCGCCCATCTGGGCAGAGTTCATGAAGCGCGCCGTGCAACTGCCGCAGTACTCCGACACCAACAACTTCAGCGCCCCCGAAGGCGTGGACTTTGTTTCAATCGACAGCGTCAGCAACCTGCTCAGCGACGCCTCTTGCCCGGCCAGCTTCGATGCGGCCTTCCTCGCGGGCACAGCGCCCACCGAAACCTGCGACCACCCCGCCGAGCATCGCAACCTGCTGCAAAAAATCTTCGGGCTGGGAAAAAATGGCAACTGACCATCAACAGGCTTTCATTTTCATTCGTTTCTATGCTACCTTTCAACCATGCAGGTAACCGTCGAAATCCCGGACGAAATGGCCACGCGGCTTGCGGTCTTCGGTCAGGAGCCCGCGCGGGCCACGCTGGAAGCCGTGGCCATCGAGGGCTACCGCTCCGGCACGCTAACAGCCTCCCAGACTCGCCGCTTGCTGGGTTTTGAAACCCGCTATGAATTGGACGGCTTTCTCAAGGCCCATAACGTCTGGGAACACTCCTACTGCCTTGAAGACCTTGAACAGGATCGCCGCACGCTTCAGCAGCTCGATGCGGAAGGCCGTCTGAAGGCATGATCGTTGTTGCCGACACAACGCCCCTGAACTATCTGATGCTGATCGGAGAGATCGAACTGCTCTCCGCCCTCTATGAGAGCATCCTGATTCCTCGCGAAGTCCATGAGGAGTTGCAGCGCCTCAAAACCCCTCCGCCGGTTCGCGCTTGGGCTGCCTGCTTGCCCGCGTGGTGTGAGGTGCGTGATGTGATGACTGTCGCCGATGCTGCTCTGTGCGAACTTGATGCCGGAGAGCGCGACGCGATACAGCTTGCCCTGGATGCGGGTGTGGATACTCTGCTGATTGACGAGAGGGAAGGTCGCCGGGAAGCCGTGCTCCGCCATCTCCATGTAACGGGAACCGTAGCGGTCCTGGAGAAGGCAGCACAGCGCGGCTGGATTGATTTTCGCGCGACACTCCAGCGATTGGAACAAACAAACTTTCGGCTTTCAGCCAGAGTTCGCGATGAGTTCATACGGCGAAATCCTTGAGCGGCCAGCAACGATCCAGAACGCTGAAGGCGCGGAAAGAACTCAATGCGCCACTTCCCCAACTCCCATAAATGTTCTATAGTTCCATTGCCATGAATTTCAAACTTCGCACCCTCATGCCCGTCCTGCCGGCGCTTGCCGGCCTGCTTCTGTTCGTCCCAACCACTCCAGCGCAAAGCGCGCCCGCCGCCAAGCCCACCGTCGCCGACGCCCTCACATTCATCGCCAGCGCGGAGAAGGAGCTGGGCGATATGAGCGTCTATGCCAATCGCGCCCAATGGGTCGAGGAGACCTACATCACCGACGACACCATCGCTCTGGTGGCCGAGGCCAACGACCGGCTGATCGCCCGCGAGACCGCGCTGATCTACGAGGCGCGCAAATTTGATGGGCTCACCCTGCCGCCCGATGCCCGGCGCAAGCTGCTGCTGCTCAAGCTGGGCATTGCTCTGGCCGCGCCGCAAGACCCCGCGCTGCGCGCTGAAACCACCCAGAAGGCCGCCCAGCTCGACGCCGCCTATGGCCGCGGAAGGTACTGCCCCGACGCCAATCCCGATCACTGCCTCGGCATCGACGAACTCGAACCGCTGATGGCCCAGAACCGCGATCCAAAGGAACTCGCGGCCCTGTGGGCGGGCTGGCACGCCGTCGGCAAGCCGATGCGCGGCGATTATGCGCGCCTGGCCGAGCTGAGCAACCAGGGCGCGCGCGAGCTGGGCTATGCCGACACCGGCGCGCTCTGGCGCTCGCAGTACGACATGACTCCCGAAGAGTTTCAGGCTGAGATCGAGCGGCTGTGGAGGCAGGTCGAACCGCTCTATCGCGAGCTGCACACCTACGTCCGCCGCAAGCTGATCGAGAAGTACGGCGACGACGCGCGCCGACCAGACGGCATGATCCCCGGGCATTTACTTGGAAATATGTGGGCGCAGGAGTGGGGCAACATTTACGACGTGGTCGCGCCGCCCTCCGGCCCGATGCCCTACGACCTGGGCGCGATTTTGAAGGCGCGCAACACCGATCCGCAGCAACTGGTCCGCTACGGCGAAGGCTTCTACAAGTCGCTGGGCTTCGATCCGCTGCCCGAGAGCTTCTGGAAGCGTTCGATGCTCGCTCATCCCCGCGACCGCGATGTGGTCTGCCACGCCAGCGCATGGGACATCGACAACCAGCGCGACGTGCGCATCAAGGCCTGCTTCCAGCCCACCGCCGACGACTTTGTCACCGTGCATCACGAGCTGGGCCACAACTATTACCAGATGGCCTATCGCAACCAGCCCTACTTCTTCCAGAACGGCGCAAACGACGGCTTCCACGAGGCCATCGGCGACTCCATCGCGCTCAACGTCACTCCGGTTTACCTGAAGAAACTCGGTCTGATTAACGAAGTTCCGCCCGAAAGCGCGGATATTCCGCTGCTGCTGCACACTGCGCTCGACAAGATCGCCTTTCTGCCCTTCGGCTTGCTCATCGACAAATGGCGCTGGCAGGTTTACTCCGGCCAGGTCACGCCGGAGCACTACAACAGCGCCTGGTGGGCCCTGCGCGAAAAGTATCAGGGCGTCGCCCCGCCGGTTGCGCGCACCGAGGCCGACTTCGATCCCGGCGCCAAGTACCACATCCCCGGCAACGTCCCCTATATGCGCTACTTCCTCGCCCGCGTCTATCAGTTCCAGTTCTATCGCGCAATGTGCCAGGCCGCCGGCTACAAAGGGCCGCTGAATCGCTGCTCGGTCTACGGCTCCAAGGAGGCAGGCGCTCGGCTGAACGCAATGCTCGCAATGGGCCAATCGAAGCCCTGGCCCGAAGCGCTGAAAGTGATGACCGGCAGCGACAAGGCCGACGCCTCGGCGATCGTCGAATACTTCCAGCCGCTGCTCGATTGGCTCAAGGAACAGAACAAAGGCGAAAAGGAAGGCTGGACGCTGCCCGCCGACCCGCTGAAGTAGCTCACTAAATTGGAAATATGCAGAGAGATTGCTCCTGTTTTGCGCCGTTCAGCCGGCGCGTTCCACCTGGTAGTAGAAGGGCGGGCCCTGCTCCTGCGCCAGCGTCTTGATGGTGCGCAAAAAAGCGCGCGCGGCATAGGAGAGCGTTGTCTGCCGCCGATGGACCAGCCGTAGGATGCGCCGGGCCTCTAAATCCTCGACCGGAATGCGCACCAGGTCGCCGCTCTTCAGCTCCTGAGCCACGGTCAGATGGGGAATGAGCGCCACGCCGTTGCCCATGGCCACAAAGCGCTTGATGGCCTCGATGGTGGGCAGCTCGATGCCCATATTCAGTGGCGTGCGGTGGCGCTGGAAGGCCTCGATCACCTTGCGGCGCAACGGCGAAGCGACGTTGTGGGCGATGAAGGTCTCTTCGCCGAGCTGGCTGATGGAGACGCGCTTGGCCCCGGCCAGCGGGTGGCTGGGGCTGACGATGAAGGCCAGGGTGTCGGCATAGACCGCGATGCTGCGGAAGTGCGCCGGATCGGGGCGGAAGGAGAGCATGCCCAGCTCGAAGGTGCGCAGATTCAGTTCATCGGGGATGCGCGAGGCCAGCATGCGGTGCACGGCGACGGTGATGTGGGGGAACTCGCGCCGGTAGCGGTCGATGGCGGGCAGCAGATACATGCAGGTGTACTCGTTGGCCGCCAGTTGCAGGCGTCCGCTCTCCAGGCTCTTCAACTCACCTAATGCACTGGAGGCTTCGCGGCGCAGGGCCAGCAGACGCAGCGCATAGTCGCGCAACAGCACTCCAGATGCGGTCAGCGAGCCGTCGCGGGCGGCGCGGTCGAAGAGCGTCTCGCCCACCGCGGCTTCCAGTTTGCGAATCACCTGGCTGACCGCCGGCTGAGTACGATGCAGGCGCACGGCCGCGCGGGAGAAGCTGCGCTCCTCGGCGACGGCGAGAAAGGTTTCGAGTTGATGCAGTTCCATGGCTGGACAGAGATCAGAGATCAGGGGTCAGCGATTCTTTCGCTGGAAGAGCGCGTTGATAAACTCCTGCTAGCTGCTAACGGCAGTCTTCGAGAGCCGCGAAACCCGCCTGGGAAGCGCCTGCAATCGATCAATCGTGTCGGGGTAGCGCAGAACCAGCTCGACAAACGTAGCCGCCAGCGGACTCACTTGGCCGCCCTGCTCCCACTTCTCCACTGTGCGCGGGCTAACACGCAACATATTGGCCCATACGGCGCGCGAGACGTTGAACTTCTCCCGCACAGCTACAAAGAACTCCGCTCCCGGCGATTCTTTTACCTCGACTGCCGGAAGAGAATGAGTTCTCAGCGTGACCTTGCCTTCACGATGCTTCCCCATCGCGCCGACGCCTTCCATCAATTCCGCGAAGATCTCTCGCTTGGTCCCTGTTAGCTTGCTCATTGTGCCTCCCTTCGCTTGCGAGCGGCGCGCTCGGCTTCAAGCGCCTTGCGCAGTTGCGTCTTCTCGTCCTTGCTCAAATCAGCAGCTTCGTCCTTGCCGTATAAAGTCAAAAGCCAAATCTCTTCATCCGACAGAAAGCAGTAGTAGATGATGCGCAGTCCGCCGCGCTTTCCCTTGCCACGCCGAGAGTCTCTCCAGCGCAATTTCCGAATGCCGCCCGCGCCCGGAACCAAGTCACCCTCTTCGGGATTTACGGCCAAAGCCTGCTGCAACTCACGGAATCCTTCATCGTCAAGATAATCCTCGCGATAACGGCTGAAAGCTGGGGCTTCGACAAACTGGAGCCCCTTCGGAGGTTTTGGGTCTCTCATTGCGCCATCCTTACTATACCCATCATGGGTATATATTGCAACAGATTTCTTGTGCTCGAACCGTGAATGCACCCGCCAAAAGGAATGGGCTGAGTTCAAATAAGAACTTGCCAACTATTCAATCTCATTCTCGCACCAACTGACCATCATAACAATAACTAATCGCTTCTCCAAGAATTATAAATTAGCGTTATGCCGCCGGATGCGAGAGACTGGAAGCAATCACACGAGGCGTTCCCTTGGCAGAGACACAAAAGCCCGCAAATCACGTTTACTTTTTTGACACCACGCTGCGCGACGGCGAACAATCGCCCGGCTGCAGCATGACCACGCAGGAAAAGCTGACCATGGCGCACGCCCTGGAGGATCTGGGCGTGGACATCGTCGAGGCCGGCTTCGCAATGGCTTCAGAGGGCGACTTCGCGGCCATCGCCACGATCACGCAGGCCATTCACAAGCCGCGCATCGCCTCGCTGGCGCGGGCAAAGAAGGAAGACATCGAGATGGCCGCGCGCGCGCTGCAATTCGCCGACCGCGCCCGCATTCATGTCTTCCTGGCGTCGAGCGACCTGCATCTGGAGTACAAGCTGAAGATCAGCCGCGCCGAGGCGCTTGACCTTACAGGCGAATCGGTGCGCCTGGCGCGCTCGCTGGTGGACGACGTGGAGTTTTCGCCCGAGGACGCCACTCGCTCGGAGCGCAATTTTCTGGTGGAGATGGTGCGCATCGCCATCGAAGCCGGCGCGACAACGATCAATATGCCCGACACGGTGGGCTACACGACGCCTGAGGAGTATGGGCAGATGTTTCGCGAGGTGCGCGAGCGCGTGCCGGCTATCGACGCCCAGGGAATAATTCTCTCCTCGCACTGCCACGACGACCTGGGGCTGGCTGTCGCCAATTCGCTGGCGGCCATCCAGAACGGCGCGCGGCAGGTGGAGTGCACCATCAACGGNNAACGCGGCTCTGGAAGAGATTGCCGCGGCGCTCTACGTGCGCGGCGACCGCTATGGCGTCACCAGCGGCCTCAATCTGAATCAGCTTTACCCCGCCAGCCAGGTGCTGGGCCAGCTCATCACCTTCCGGCCCTCGCCGAACAAGGCGATTGTGGGCGACAACGCCTTCGCACACGAATCGGGCATTCATCAGCACGGAATGCTGGCCAACCCGCTCTGCTACGAGATTATGACGCCGGCGCTGGTGGGCGTGGCGCACAACCACCTGGTGCTGGGCAAGCACTCGGGACGCGCGGCGCTGCGCAATCGCTTCGAGCAATTGGGCTACACCCTGACCCGCGACGAGCTGCAGCACACCTACTACCGCTTTGTGGCGCTGGCCGACCGTAAGAAGAACATCTACGACTACGACCTGGTCGGCATTTTGCCCGATCAGATTCGCGAAAAGCGCCGCGAGCCGGTCTCCGAACTGGATTGAGTTAGCTCCAGCCTGAAGCAGTGGCAGACTAGCGGGAGAACCCTCTACAATCGAAGAACAAGGAGAGTAAGAATGAAGCTGAAAGTTCTCGTAACCCCCGGAGACGGCATTGGCCCTGAAATCATGGAGCAGGGCATCGCGGTATTGCAAGAGGCAACACAGGCCGGCGGACACACGTTACAGCTCGACTATAAGCGCATCGGNNTTTCTAGGCGCGGTGGGCGACGACAAATTCAATGCTCTCCCCACGAGCAAGCGCCCCGAGGCCGGCCTGCTGGGATTGCGCGCGGCGCTGGGCGGCTTCGCCAATCTGCGTCCCGTCTTCGCATTCAAGGAGCTGACGGTCAACAGCCCGCTCAGGCCGGAGAT
>PLPA01000049.1 GCA_003159355.1 Acidobacteriaceae bacterium
CCGGGCAGCGAGATCGGCGAAGACGCGCATGTGGGCAACTTCGTCGAGACCAAGAAGGCCCGTCTGGGCAAGGGCGCCAAGGCCAACCATCTCTCTTATATTGGCGACGCCGAGGTCGGCGAAAAGACCAACATCGGCGCTGGCGTCATTACCTGCAACTACGATGGCGTTCACAAGCACATGACGCGCATTGGCAAGGGCGTCTTTGTGGGCAGCGATTCGACGCTGGTGGCGCCGGTGACGATTGAGGATGGCGCTTATATCGGCGCTGGCTCTTGCATCACCAAGGACGTGCCGGCTGGAGCTTTGGCAGTGGCCAGAGCGCGCCAAATCTCGAAAGAAGGCTGGGTTGCGGCTAAGCAGGCTCGCCAGAAGCCGTAGACATCGGCCGGCGGCACCTTGGAGTTGGTTTCGAGAAGACCCCAACACGCAAGCGCCAGGAGGCATTATCGCTTCCGATGGGTACCCTGAGCAGCATTCCTGCATCTGAGTCAGATAGAGTTGCTATCCCATCTTCCCGGAGCCGAAATGTCCATATTGTCCCATGCAGAAATTGCCTCTCACATGACCAACCGCCCCGATTGGCAGATTGAACGCGGTGAACTGGTACGGACCTTCAAGTTCGAGACCTTCCGCGATGCAGTGACCTTTGTCAACAAGGTAGCTGACATGGCCGAAGAGGCCAACCATCATCCGGATATCGACATTCGCTACAACCGGGTTCGCCTTGCCCTCGTCTCGCACGACGCAGGCGGCATCACCACCCATGACTTTGCCATGGCAGCCGGGTCAGACCGGCTGGCCTGAAAGGCAAGGGCGTATGCCCTTTGTTCGGCTAGGGTTCGTCGGAAGGGTCGTCCCCGCAAATCCCATAATGTGGATTTGAGGCGTCTTCTTCCGCCTGTCGGAGCTGTTTGACGGCCTTCTTGTACCACCATACGGCAGCCAGCCCACTGGCAAACACGGAAGCTGCCGCCACAACAGCCAGCTTTACCCAGCCAGCCGAGCCGGAGCCATCGGTTTTCCTGGTTGGTGAAGTTGCTGATTCAAAAGTGTTTGCCATTCTAACAAGAGTCCTTGTCTCTGCCAATCCGTACGGTGTACGTTCAACCGAAGTCGAATCTTAGATGCTGCGCGGCCTTGAACCGATCATCTTTCGGACCGAAATAACAATTTCTATTTTTTGTATTTGCTTTCAACGCAATCTATGCTATGGTGTATATATTCCAGTGAAGGAGCCGGTAGAACATGCCGCTCCCGAGTTGGAAGTAAGTTGCGTCACTGGCCTCCCGGCACGAACAGCTAGACCGTTCGTGCCGCCTTTTTTTGTGCCGTCTCAATCGACCCTTGCCTTCGTTTCCTTCGCTTTACTTCCGGCGCATCTCGGTTTCGGTCTACAATGGACCGGAGGGAATCCGTCATGAAAAGCTTGATCAAGCGCCGCTGGGTTCTGGGTTTGACCGTCTTTGCCATCACTGCGGCCAGCTATGCGCAGTGGTCCAACCCGGCCGACGATGTTCCGGCCTATCATCCCTCAGCCCCGCTTAAGGTGAGCGCCTTGCCGCCAATCATGGCCGGCAGCCAGCTCACGGGAGAGAATTTCCGATTTCCCTGGCAGGTCCACGTCTACCAGCAGGCGGTCAAGATCGGGAACGTGCTTTATCAGCTTCCCTGCAACTGCCGTTGCGATCGTTCCCTGGGCCATACCAGCCTGCGCAGTTGCTATGAGACCGCGCACTCGACCGAGTGCGACACCTGCGCCAAAGAGGGCTTCTTCGCCTACCAGCAGACCAAGCTCGGCAAGACCCCGGCCCAGATTCGCGCCGCCATCGCGCGCCACGAGTACGAGAGCATCGATCTGGAGAAGCAGTAGACCGGCGGAAAAACCGGAGTTGGCGTAGAATCGAAGTAGCAGCACGAGCCAGTTGGCCCGGTACTTCCCGGAATTGGGGGCGTCACGGTTTCGACGGGATTGATTGCGGCTGAGGAGTCATGCCGGGGGGTGGGCACCCGTAATCGCCTGCAAAAACAAAGTTGCCGACTACAGTCTGCCACTTGCAGCTTAATTAAATAAGCTGCCGTCTTCCACGGCTTCGCCTATGGGCTGTGAGCGGACGTCATACAGTAGGCTGGCGGTTGCGGCTCGGTCCGTGTTGCATCCGCGAGATCATCGGACTAGCTTCTGGCGCATCTTGTCCGCTCTGAGTGCCAGGGGCGAAACCAAAGGAACCGGACAAAGCATGAACACTCCTGGCTGACAGCGATTTCGGACGCGGGTTCGACTCCCGCCGCCTCCACCATTTCATCATCCAATAAAATCCAACAACATCAGAAAGCCAGCGTAAATGCTGGCTTTTTCATTTTAGTAAATATCATCCGGCAAAGCCGGGGGTTCTCCCGGTTGGAATAGATTCCGAAGGCCTCTTCAGCCAGATTCGCCGCGCGATCAACATCTTCCGTGGAAGCGCAATAATAGACCGGATCAAGGCGTGCTCCTCTTAGGAGTACAGTAAACAACTCAGGAACGGGAGGTGGAGCGCGGCGTCTTCCGGCGGGCTGGCGGGGCGCTGCAAAAGGGGGCTGAATGCTTACCGGTAGTGTATCGTTTTCGGACAGGCTAATTACTTTTGAATCGTTACGCGTAATCTGGCGCCGCTCTAGATTTCTCATTAAGATCGGCATAGGTAGAAAGTACTTTATCCTTTCTAAGAAATTTTCTTCGGGGCTAAAGATTTTCCCAAGGAGCACGCCATGATGACCAATTGTGCTGTCGATGAAGATTTTGAGATCAGCCCACGGTTTCGCCAAAATGTCGAAGAGCGAATTGCGCGCCTGGAGAAGGACGCCGAGTTCGACGAAGCGCAGGTTGCCCAGTTGGTGGACGGCGACCACATCCGCAGGCAGATGCGGCTTGTGGCCATCCAACGGGCCGAAGCACTGCGCATGAGGCTCATCCTCGACCGCGTGGACACCCGCCTGCCCCGGCCGATGATCGCGCTCTGACGCCTCGCGCTTTATTAAAATAACTTAGAACAGCAAGGGCCGAGCCTCTTCTATGAAGCGCGGCCCTTGCCGCATCCAAAACAGTGAACAATGGTCAGTTTGCAGTTCAGATTTGACTTGAGTACATTTCAGTTCCTGGACAGAAGAGGCCGATGATTCCGGCTGCATAACTGCCGGAGTCTTCCGTTTGCCTTCGGCTGTTCAATGGCCACTGTTCTCTGTTCACTACCGGCAAAGGGATTCCGCATTGATCGGCCTCGCCCGCATCGAGAAAGGCATCGAAGAGGGTGGCATAGAGAGNNGCGCCAGCTCATGCGCAGCAGATCCTTGAGCACGGACGTGCCGTTCTCCAGCTTGTCCATGCGGCTCGCCACGTGCTGGCTGAAGTGGAGCAGTCGCGCGACCAGGCTATCCAGCGGCTCGCCCTGCGCGGCGGCGCGGGTGAAGAGCGTAAGCGATCCGCGCTCAAGATCCTCGCGCACGTCCTGCAAGTCGTCTCCCATTTGCAGCAGCACGCCCCACTCGAACGAGAATTGGCATTCCTCCGGGGTAAGCCAGGGCTGCGCCAGGCAAGCATCGGCGAGGACGGAACAGCCGCCCTTGGCGCAACTGATGCGCAACACTTCATCGGCCTCGCGGGAGCGATCGATGAGGCCCCCGTGGTTGAGTTGCGCGAGACTCCGCCCCTGAGCGCGATGGATCGCCAGCAGGCTCTCGTAGACCTGCGGGCAGCGTTGCCGCGGATACTGCTCTTCAATCATTTGCACCATCGCCCACACGGAGGCCTCACGCCGGCTGCCGGCGGCCATCCGCTGTCCGCTCAGGCGCAGGCGGAAGCGCTCATTGAAGCCGAGCTTCTCCGCGGTGGAGATCAATGGATCGTCGAGATAGTTATCGCTATAGGGGTAGAGCAAGCTGTAAGCCAGGATCGACGGAGTCAGTTCCATGGGCCGGCCAAGCAGCGCCTGCATTCCGCAGGCGATCCAGGCATTGCGGGCGGCCTGAATTGTGTCCTCCATGCTCATCTCCGGATCGAAGGCGCGTGTCCAGCGCGCCAGCTCCGTGCCCACCGGGAAAAAGCTGTTGGTGAGCAGTTCGATGGCCCCTGCTTCGAGGCCCAGCGCGGCGGCGGCAAAGCCGGGAAAGAGCGCGACGATGCGCTGCTGCGCCCTCTGCCGCTCGGCCGGGTTGCTCCGTGCCCGGCGCGCCTCGCGTTCCACGGCGCGCAGGCCCTGGTCGTAGGCCTTCTCGTGCGCGCGCTGCTCGTTCCGTGTGTGGCGCGGAAGCGCCGGCAGGGAGCGTGCCGCGCAGGCCTTCCATGCCGCGATGCTCTGCGCAGCCTGCGCCTCAACCCATGCCCAACTGAAGTGATCTTCCATCTGCAGGGGATGTACGAAAAGCGGCCACTAAGGGTTCCATCGCAATGGATGGCCGATGGAAATCTACAAGGAATCCCAATTCCAAAGCTCCGATCCACAGGCTGGTGGCTTGATAATACCGCTATGCCGTTCTGGGAAGGAGCGGTTTGCATGGAGCTGGATTACTTCGTCGTCGATGTTTTCACCGATACCGCGCTGGCCGGCAATCCGCTAGCCGTGGTGAGGAACATTTGTAGCCTGGCGACCGAACTGCGCATTTCCAAAATGGGTCTGAGCAATCCAGATCATCGAAGGTCACGGATGTGCGCGTGGCGGGCAGCACCGTTCTTGTAGCATCTGGACGGCTTTTCCTGCCGGTTTGCACACGCTTTCAACAGGCATTCATCGTTACAAGTGATGGTATGTGTTCAATCTAGCACTTTTACTCACGTTACTTCCGGATTTGAAGGAAAAAGTTTCGCTAAAAATTCCCCCTTCCCATCGGTTTCCATTCGCCGTACTCTTGGCTTTCGTTGAAGCATTTTGACCGGCTCATGAGCCGGATTATTTCCCTGGCATCAATCCATCATTGACCGGGGCGGAGACAGCCGCCTGAGCATCGAAAGCCGGTTGCCGCATTGCAGGTTCGCCGTGCCCGTCAGGGTTCTACGCGGCGCGCAAGTCAATCCGGCAGCAAGATGCATCAGGATGAGCTGGCTCGCTTCCGGTCACCGGTTTGAAGACACATTCGCCAGCCCGCCGCTGGAGCGGGCGAGGGTGAAGTGTTCCCATGCGCCCGAACAAATTACACCAAGGAGTTATCCCCTTACCATGCGGCCAAAAAAGATCATTCTCTGTGTTGACGACAACGAACAAGAGCTTTCCGTACTTAAGTTCATGCTGGCCACCAACGGATACCGTGTGGTTTCGGCCTGCAACGGGCAGGAGGCCATCGGCATCTTTGCCGAGACTCCTGTGGATTTGGTGCTGGCCGACCACGGCATGCCGCAGATGAACGGCTGCCAGTTGGTGGAGCGGCTCAAGCAGATTGCCTCTCATGTGCCCATGATCGTGCTGGGCGACCCGCAGAGGATGGCGGGCGAGATGCATGCCGCCGATGCCCTGCTGGCCAAGAAGAACTGCTCGCCTCAGGAACTGCTGGAGCGCATCAAGGTGATGAGCGCCCGCAAGCGAGGTCCCCGCAAAGGATCGCAGCGGCAGGCTCCCATGATGGAGCTGGCGCGGGCGTCGTGAGAGCAGGGAATAGGGAAAAGGGAATAGGGAATAGGACCTGGAAGAGCAGTCCTGCCAACCAGGCTGGGTGCCCCATTCTTTCCATGCTTTTGTTGGAAACGGTGGGATACGACGATTCGGGTCCAGCATCTACTCCCTATTCCCTACTCCCTATTCCCTATTCCCTGATCCCTGACCACTTGACTACAGCGCAAGCGGGTGGAATACTCGCCAACTATACCCGGTCTGCAGGATTTTTCTTACCTGGCAGCGGGGGGTTGGCTTCTTATGGATCTGATTGTGCTTCGTCTTCTTTTTGTGGCTCTTCTTGCCGGAGTCTGTTTTTTCCTTCATCCATTCGGCATGACAGGGTGGGTGAGTCCAGTTGTGGGCGCGGGCGCGGCCGGCGCGGTCATTGTCTTTGAGTTGCGGGTGCGGGCGCTCAGCCTGAAGCGGCTGATCGGCGCTGTCGCAGGCAGCATCCTCGGCATCCTGGGCGCGTCGCTGTTTTGCGTGGTGCTGCGCGGCGCTCTGGCGCCTGGAACCACCTCGTCCGTCCTCCAGATCTTCGACTTGCTGCTGATGACCTATGTGGGCCTGCTGGTGGGCGCCAGCAAGGGCGATCTGCTGAACCCGGCGGCGCTCGGCACGGTCTTCGCGGGCGAAAAGCTGACCCGCCGCAACGCAAAGGTGCTGGACACCAGCGTCATCATCGATGGCCGCATCGCCGACATCGCCGAGGCCGGCTTCATTGACGGCATGATGGTGGTGCCGGAGTTCGTGCTGCGCGAGTTGCAGTCGGTGGCCGACTCCACCGATAGTTCCAAACGCCAGCGCGGACGCCGCGGCCTGGACATGCTCCAGCGCATGCAATCCAACACCAGCATCCAGGTGCAGATCGTCTCCGACGACTTCCCCTCCATCCGCGAGGTGGACCTGAAGCTGCTCGAACTGGCCAAGAAGTGGGAGGCCAAGGTGGTCACCAACGACTTCAACCTGAACAAAGTGGCCCACCTGCACCACGTCGAGGTACTGAACATCAACGACCTGGCCAACGCCCTGCGGCCGGTGGTGCTGCCCGGCGAAAAGATGCAAGTGCTCATCCTCAAAGAGGGTAAGGAGTTCAACCAGGGCGTCGGCTACCTGGACGACGGAACGATGGTGGTGGTCGATCACGCTCGCAAGGTGATCGGCAAGTCGGTCGAGATCACCGTCACCAGCGTGCTGCAAACCGCCAGCGGCAAGATGATCTTCGGCAAGATGGAGGAGACCGTCCCGGAGCGGTGAGGCGAGAAAGCCGGGGCCGGTGGTGAGGTCGCACTGATTCCCACCCTTTCGCAAAAACGCGAAAGGATGGGGCGCTTGGCATCCACAATGCCGATAAACGGCCGTTATTCTGCCGATAAACGGCCGTTATTCTGCCGATAAACTGCCGATAAGATGCCGTGATCTATCCGCTGCGTCACTCTTTACAGGCCGGTTCCTGGGGCGTCTGCACTGACAACTGACCACTGACAACTGTTCTTCACCCCACCACGCTGGCCACCGCCGTCCATGGCCGCTGCTGGCTCTCCCCCACGCCGCGATAGGTCAGCTTGCCCAGCCAGGTGTTCAGCCCCTCGGCCAGGCCCGCGTCCTGACGGAGCGCCTCGCGCGCGCCCAGGTTGGCGATGCGCAGCAGATAGGGAAAGGTCGCGTTGGTCAGCGCCAGCGTCGAGGTGTGCGGCACCGCTCCGGGCATGTTGGTGACGCAGTAATGCACCACGCCATCCACCACAAAACTCGGATTGGAGTGTGAGGTTGGCCTGGCCGTCTCCACGCACCCGCCCTGGTCGATGGCCACGTCCACAATCACCGCGCCCTTCTTCATCCCGGCCACCATGGCGCGGGTTACGATCCGGGGCGCAGTTGCGCCGGGAATCAGCACGCCGCCGATCACCAGATCCGCCTCTTGCGTTGCGTGGGCCAGGTTATAGCTGTTCGAGGCCAGCGTGTAGACCCGCCCGCCGAAGATGTCATCCAGCTCGCGCAGCCGATTCAGATTTACGTCCACGATCGTTACCTTGGCGCCAAAGCCCAGAGCGACCTTGGCCGCGTTGGTACCCACTACGCCGCCGCCCAGGATGGTGACGTGGGCCGGCAGCACGCCCGGCACGCCGCCCAGCAGAATCCCGCGCCCGCCGCGCTCTTTTTCCAGGTACGCAGCCCCCACCTGCACGCTCATGCGCCCCGCCACTTCGCTCATCGGAGTCAGCAGCGGCAGTGTGCCCCGTCGGTCGCGAACGGTCTCATAGGCGATGCCGATCACCTTTGCTTCCAGCAGCTTGTCGGTCAGTTCCTGGAGCGGCGCCAGGTGCAGATAGGTCAACAGCACCAGCCCCTCGCGGAAGTACACGTACTCTTTCTCTATAGGCTCCTTGACCTTGACCACCGTCTCGGAACTGCTCCACACGGCTCCGGCCTCGCCCACAATCTCCGCGCCGGCTCTCTGATACTCCGCATCCGGAAAGCCCGATTGCGCGCCGGCCTGAGTCTCCACCAGCACGGTGTGCCCAGCCTCGCTCAGCGCCTTCACGCCCGCCGGGGTCACGCCTACCCGTGCTTCATTGTCCTTGATCTCCCTGGGAACGCCGATCTTCATTGCGGTTCCTCCTGTCTGGCTACAGTCCAGTTGGATGCAGGCCAGGGAAGACCGGTTCATCTAACTAGGAAAAAACTCGATGAACCTGGCCGCAAACTGTGCTTCAATGTTCTTAGTCCCAATGAACGGGATTGCGGACAGCCAGAAACAGGGGATGACTGATGATCGATGAGGATCCGAGATTTCCCAACCGCAAGAAACGTGAGCCCGATCCGTTGCCTCTCGGCAATCAGCTCGCGGACGCGAACCAGCAAGATCCCAACAGCGAGATCACAGAAGACGAAAATCTGCCTGTCAGCGGCTACCGTGTGATTGAATCGGCTGCGAAGACTCCCGCCGAAAAGCTCACCGAGCCGGTGCTGCCCCCTCCCATCGCCGCGCCCGCGGACGAGGCCCGCGAAACTCCCGCCAGTGAAACTCCCGCCAGTAAAACTCTTCTCTCGCGGCTGCCGCTCTCCGAGGTGTGGATTGAACGAATACAGCGATTCGCCCAAAACCCAACCCGGGTCTATGCCGCGGCGGGGGTGGGCCTTGGCATCTTGTTCGGCGTCGTCTTCGCGGTTGTCTTTTGGCATCTGAATCACGCGGAAGGGCGGTACGACTTAGGATCGTTCACCTCCAGCGCGGCCGGATTGAAGGGCCACTTATGGATCGAATGGGATAAGACGGTTGCCTATCGCCTGACAATCGAACCCAGCGATCCAGATTACAAGGCGGGCTTTGCTCATGCGGTGGTCCGTCCGCCGCGTCCTCTTTCCATCCAGATCCATATGCAGGACTATCAGGGCTTTGTCTTATGCACCAGGGAGATCGTCTTGAAATACGATGCCCGGAATGCGGAAGCTCTGGCCGCATCCACTCCGGATTCGCAGGCATTGAAGACGGATGCCTTCAATCTCCCCGCGGACCAGCCGGCGCAAACCATCGATTTTGCACAATTGGATGCTCAGGAGGCTGCGCGGGAGCGCGATCATGAGATCTTCCAGAATCAGATCGGGCCGGATGGGCAGATCACGGCCATCAACGCTCACGGCGAAATCCCCTGCTCGAAGACAGCCTATGAAAAGACGACGAACTGGAGTTTTACGCCAGAATTTCCCTCTCTTGCCGAGCAGGATCAATGGCTGAAGCGCCAGCGGGAGTTGCAGGCCGCAGCGGCGCATCCATCTCCTCCGGCGTCTGCCGCACATGCCGCCCGCAAGAAGAAAGCCGCGATCCCGCTCTTGCCCTTTGCCGTCGAAGGAGACGATGCTATCGTCGACTTTGACGTCTCTCAGGGAGTCATCGCCACCCGCGGGCGAAAAACCTTCTTCATCGACAAAGCCGTCGGAGCCGCCGCTGACCCCGCATGGCAGGACTATCCCGTAAGCATTCATTACCGCTGCGACCAGAGTACAAATTGCATACTCACGCACTCCGGCCTGGGCGGTTTGCGCGCGAGGCTGAAGAGATAGGCCGGGCCGAATCAATGAGGTAGGATATCAGAATTTCTTTGGCCACTGTCTGGAACCGTGATAGACCCGGAGAATGCGAACCCGGCCTGAAACAATTTGATAAACAAGGATGTAAGGCGTTCTGCCCACAACCCGTTCACGGGTTCCGGGGACGCGCCCGCTGCGACCGCTGCGCGGAAACTCGGTGAGGAGTTCGGCAGCTTTCAGAATCCGGTCGGCTACCGCTTCCGCCGATTGAACGCTGTCTTCGGCGATAAACGCGATCAACTCCCGCAGGTCGCGTCTTGCGCGGCGCTCCCAAGTCAATTTCATGCGCTGGCTTTCAGTCTCTGCGATTCTCGCGCGGTGCGCAAAAGAGCTGCAATTTCCTTGACAACCACTTCATGCGGAACATCGGGAGAAGTGTCAGCAAGCGCCTCTTCCACACCGGCGCGGAACCACTCGTCGTAGCCTGGCTCCGGCTCGCCCACATCCTTCTGCCAAGCGGCAAACCGTTCCTCTTCGGCCGAATCGTCACCCTCATGTAGAAGGTTTTGGACGAGCCAGTCCAATTCGCCGGGAGGCAATTGGCGGGCTTCTTCGAGAATTTCTGCGGCGCTGCGGCTCATGGAAAGATTGTAGCGCGGAACCGGTTGCAAAACTAGCGCACCAAAGTTCATCGGCGAGACCCGCTTCGGCAGGCTTAAAGCAGTCTCCGCGACGCCTTCACCCGGCAAGCGTTTACCGCATTGGGAAGGTACTTTGCGCCGGTTTTGACGGTTTCGCAGCGGTCTTGGCCCGTTGGCCGTACAATAAGCCTTGAGGTACAACCGGTCCACTCATGTCATCCAACGGTTATCCATCGCGCTCCACGCGGTCGCACGGCATCCGCTCGCTGTTCAGCATGTTCTCCAGCGACCTGGCCATTGATCTAGGCACCGCCAACACCCTGGTCTTCGCGGCCGGCAAGGGCATTGTTGTCAATGAGCCCTCCATCGTCGCCATCAACAAGAACACCGGTGAGGTGGAAGCCGTGGGCAAGGAGGCCAAGGAGATGCTGGGCCGCAC
>PLPA01000215.1 GCA_003159355.1 Acidobacteriaceae bacterium
AACAGCCGAGGTGCGTTACCGGAAGATATGAGTCTACCGGTTGGGCTTCGCCCTTGCACCGAATTTGAAAAAATGGACAAAACGTGATTTCTCAACGCTTGTATTCCCTCCTTTATCGAAGCATCAATGCGGCGAAGCAGTTTCCTGTCAGACAGTTAGGTGGAATCGGCTGTAGAAGGGCGTCCATTCACGGCTGACGGAAACGCAACGATGCGCCTGAGGTGAACAAGTAAAGTTGTAAAAGGGCGTCCATTCACGGCTGACGGAAACCTGTGCTGCGGTTATGCTACGTTGTGGTTTGTTGTAAAAGAGCGTCCATTCACGGCTGACGGAAACTTACTGCCGCGCCCCAGGACGAGCCTAGTTGTAGAGGGGCGTCCATTCACGGCTGGCAGAAACCCTTACTAGCGCAGAGGAATTACATTATGAGTTGAAAAGGGCATCCATTCACGGCCGGGTGCTTCAGGTCCCGCTTTTGGGACCTGGGAATCCTTGAACCCCATGGCGCGCAAGCGCCGTCTGCCCCACGCAGGTGGTTGCGTAAAATAACCCTCCACCGGCGCACAATGGCAGTAGTCGGTGGAGCGGGGATTGACTGACCACGGCCAACTGACCACTGAAAACTGGGTACCCCCCACCCCCCTACCTTGTGGAAATCTTATTCCTGCCCCTCTGATCGCTTGTAACTAGCACGGAACCAATAGTTTGTAATTCTTGCATAGTAACGAATAAGTAACGGCAAACCCAGGATTTTGCCCATTTATTGGCCCAAAAGGGGCTGTTTTCAGCCGGAAATGGCCACTTTTTCGCGCTTTATGAAAAAGCGTGCGGATGCTCCAGTTCCGGCTTCTCGAAGCTGAGATTCCATCAATCGGTCAGACTTCAAGCCTGCGCGGGACTCTTCTCGTCAAACCAGTTTCGCTTCAGCCACAGCGAAACCTGCACCAGCAGAATCAGCGCCGGGACCTCGACCAGCGGGCCGATCACCGCGGCAAAGGCCGCGCCGGAGTTGAGGCCGAAGACCGCGACCGCAACCGCGATAGCCAGCTCGAAGTTATTGCTCGCCGCGGTGAACGAGAGCGTGGCCGTCTTCGAGTAATCGGCACCTGCCTTGCGTCCCATCCAGAAACTCACAAAGAACATCACCACAAAATAGATCAGCAGCGGAACGGCAATACGCAGCACATCCAGCGGAAGCTGGACAATTAGATTGCCTTTCAGGCTGAACATCACCACGATGGTGAAGAGCAGGGCGGTCAGCGTCAGCGGGCTGATGGCGGGGACAAAGCGCGTCTGGTACCACGAGCGGCCTTTGGCGCGCACCAGCACAAAGCGGGTCAGCATTCCGGCGAGAAACGGAATGCCGAGATAGATGAAGACGCTCTCGGCGATCTGGCTCATGCGAATATCGACGACCACGCTTTTCAGGCCAACCAGCGGCGGCAGAACGGCCAGAAAGAACCACGCGTAGACGCTGTAGAAGAGCACCTGGAAGACGCTGTTGAAGGCGACGAGACCGGCGGCGTAATCGGTGTCTCCGCGCGCCAGCTCATTCCACACAATCACCATCGCGATGCAGCGCGCGAGGCCAATCAGAATCAGTCCGGTTCTGTACTCCGGATAGCCGCGCAGAAAGATCACCGCCAGGGCAAACATCAGCGCCGGCCCGATGATCCAGTTTTGCAGCAGCGAGAGGCCCAGCACCTTGCGATTGCGAAAGACCTCGCCCAGCCGCTCATACTGCACCTTGGCCAGCGGCGGATACATCATCAGAATCAGGCCAATTGCGATGGGAATGTTGGTCGTTCCCGCCTGGAAGCGTTGCAGCAGCGCGGGAAAGACCGGCACAAACCGTCCCAGCGCGACGCCAACCGCCATGGCGAGAAAGATCCACAGCGTCAGAAAACGGTCGATGAACGATAGCTTGCGGCTGCCCGGCACTGGGCAGCAAAGCTCGGAGGTCCTCTGCATTCCATCTCTCCTTCGCGGCAAGCGCGGTTACAGCGGCTGCTTGCCGATTGCGCGCATCCGGCTTTCAATGGCCATGCGGTCCAGCGTCTCCAGCGGCAGGCTGAGAAACAGTTGCACGCGCGTGCGAATCTGGCGCAGCGTCTGCGCGAAGGCGGCGCGCTTCTCTTCGTCCGTGCCTTCGACGGCAACCGGATCGGGAAAGCCCCAGTGCGCCGTGACCGGCTGGCCCGGCCACAGCGGGCACATCTCACCCGCCGCCTTGTCGCAGACGGTGACGACGAAGTCCATCTCCGGCGCGCCGGACTGCGCGAACTCATCCCAGCTCTTGCTGCGCAGACCCTCGACCGGGTAGCCCAGCGCGCTCACCTGCTCGATGGCGAAGGGATTTACCTTCCCGCTGGGATGACTGCCCGCGCTGTAGGCCTGAAAGCGGCCCCCGCCCATGGTGTTGAAGAGCGCTTCGCCCATGATGCTGCGCGCCGAGTTGCCGGTGCACAGGACGAGAATGTTGTAGGGTTTCCGCATAAGAAATGGTCTCCGTCAAGACAGCAGTGAGGGGTTGTGGTTTCCCACCCTTTCGCTAAGAACGCGAAAGGATGGGAAACCCAGATTTCAGCAGCAGTGAAAATGCCTCAGTTGCAGCAGCCCGGCGCACAGCACCCGCCAGCCGGTTTGGTCGCCCGGATAAAGGCGCTCATGAACTTGTTCTCGATCAGCGGGGCGATCGCGTCCACATCGATGCCCGCCTCGACCAGAAAATGCCGAGCGTCCTCGATTGAGTGCACACGCGTCGGCTCGACGGAGATGCGGGCAAATCCGGCCTGGGTGAGTTTGGACACGTACTCCTTCTCCTCCAGCGCCCCGGCAACGCAGCCCACCCACAGCAGCATACTCTGGCGCACCTCGTCGGGAACCTCGCCGCGCACCACGATGTCGGAGACGGCAAAGCGTCCGCCCGGCTTGAGCACGCGGAAGGCCTCGCGCAGCACCCGGTCCTTGTCGGCCGAAAGATTGATGACGCAGTTGGAGATCACCACATCCACCGAGCAATCGGGCAAGGGAATCTTCTCGATCTCGCCTTTTAGGAACTCGACGTTCTCCACCCCCGCCTGCCGCTGGTTCTCGCGGGCCAGCGCCAGCATATCGTCGGTCATGTCCAAGCCGTAGGCCTTGCCGGTTGGCCCCACCCGCCTGGCCGAGAGCAGCACGTCGATGCCGCCGCCGGAGCCAAGATCGAGCACCGTCTCCCCCGGCTTCAGCTCAATCAGCGCGGTCGGGTTGCCGCAGCCCAGCGAAGCCAGCACGGCGCTGGCCGGTAGTCCGCTCTTCTCGGCTTCGTTATAAAGGTTGGTCGTGATCGGATCGCAACAACGCAGCGACGGATCGCCGCAGGCTACACTGCCGCTCTTGCGCACTTCCCGCGCCGCGGCGCCGTATTTTTCCTGCACCAGAGTCTTCGTATCCATTTTTCGCGCCTCACATACGCTTAAGCAAATATATGATACATGCACATATTTGTCAACACGTATATAATGAATTCATGGGCTGCTGCTCCCCATCGATCGGCCTGGCCAGCCTCTTCGCGGCGCTGGCCGACACCACCCGACTGCGCCTGCTGAACCTGATGGTCGGCCGCGAGGTCTGCGTCTGTTATTTTGTCGAGATTCTCGACCAGAGCCAGCCGAAAATCTCGCGCCACCTCGCTTACCTGCGCAACGCAGGCATCGTCACCGCGCGCCGCGAGGGCAAGTGGATGCACTACAGCATCTGCTCCCCCGCCGATCCCTCAGCCGCCTCCGTCTTTACCGCCGTACTCGCTTCCTTGCGCAACGACGGGCAGATGCAGGCCGATCTCGCCAAACTCGACCGCGCCTGTTGTGCCCCGCAAAAACGAGTCGTTCCCGAACGCGCTCCACGTCCGGCCCTTATTGCCTGTCTGCCGGAGTCCTGGATTCAAACAAGTGCGCGCGCCGTCTAAAAGACGATGAGGCCAGCCTCGGGTATCCGTAGGGGAGACGATACGAGCCAAAGCGCACTTCTGGGCATTGGGGACAAGCGTAAAATAAGGGAAAATAAACGGAAGCCCAGCTCCACCCCGGCCGATATGACCCCTGTGCTTTGGTTTCTGATGTAAGATCACCGGAGCATTCGCCTGCGGGAGGCTGGCAACACGGTTTGAGACTTGAGACCTCAGTTGCGATTGGAAAGAGCGGAGAGCGGCGCGTTCGGGTGAAGAACGCGACCAGCCTTTGCAGGGAGAAGCGAGCGGAGGTCTGCTTCCTGCCGGTCTGCCTCCGGCCCCTGTATGTATTGGAAGCTTTCCTGTTTGCAGGTCTTTTCTTTGCAGGTCTCTTGTTTGCGGGACCGGCGGCACATGCCCAATCCACAAAGGAACTCCCGGACAAGTTGCCCACGCTCACCACGGCGCGCCAGGCGCACAGTCTCACCAGCGAACAAGCTGCGCGCGCCTATCCTGTCCATCTGTGGGGGGTGGTCACCTACTACGATCCAAGCATCGGCTCCCATCGCGCTTCCTTGTTCGTTCACGATGCGACCGGAACGATTTATGTCGAAGCTGTCGAGGGCTTGATCGGGGATCTCTCCCCTGGAACATTGGTGGATGTACATGGCGTCAGCGGCGCCGGAGAGTTTGGTCCCATCATTGCACACCCCCAGATCAAGGTGGTTGGTCACTCCGTTCTTCCGGCAAACCCTCCCCGGCCAAGCCTGACTCTCATGGAGACCGGCATCTTAGACAGCCAGTGGATCGAGGCGGAGGGCGTCATTCGTTCCTTTGTCGAGTACGAACATAACGTCGCGCTGCAGTTGGCCATGGACGGTGGAACCGTGACTGTTGTCATGGTCAAGGAGGCGGGCGCTAACTATTCCGGACTGGTCGACGCAAGAGTGCGCGTCCATGCCAATGCCGGACCGATGTTCAACACCAGACTGCAAATGATCGGCGTCCGCCTCATGTGCCCAAACCTGTCCGCAATAACCATTGTGGAGATCCCGCCGGACGATTCTTTCAAGCTGCCCGCCATTCCCGTCGACAAGTTATTGCGCTGGGACCAGGTCGATGCTTCGTTTCACCGTGTGCACCTGCGCGGCAGAGTGACCCTGCAGTGGCCCGGCTCGCTGCTCTGCATACGCGACGAGACACGCGGAATCTGCGCGCAAACGGCCCAGGAAGACCATGTCGCAGTGGGCGACGATGTAGATGTTGTGGGATTCGTCGCAGCCGAGGATGGCGCGCCCGTCCTCTCGAATGCAATGTACAGAAGCAGAGCCAGCGGCAGCCCGGTTGCCGCCGAGCGCGTAACCGCCGAGCAAGCTCTGCTCGGCAATCATAACTCTGAACTAATCCAGATCGACGGCCAGTTGATCGGTAAAGATATTGGAGATTCCGAAACCAACCTTCTGTTTGCCTCGGAAAAAAATGTCTTTGCTGTGGCTCTGCCCAAAGACCTGGAGGGAGAGGAAGCAGATGCATGGAAGATCGGAAGCCTTCTGCGCGTCACGGGAATCTGTTCCGTTCAGCTCGATGCGCAGAGGAGCGCGATCGGCGAAGGAATGGCCGTGCCGAAAAGCTTTCGGATTCTCATGCGTTCGCCACGGGATATTGTCATTCTGCGAGGGCCTTCCTGGTGGACGCCGGCTCATGCGCTGGTGATTTTGGCATTGGTGCTGGCGGGTACACTGCTCGCGCTGGCCTGGGTGATTGTGCTCAGAAAGCGCGTCGTGGAACAAACCGTCCTGCTTCGCAAAAGTGAAGAGCGTTTTCGCCATATGGCTCTGCACGATGCCTTGACAGGGCTGGCAACCCGGCTGCTGTTGGATGATCGGCTGACTGCGGCATGGAAGTCTGCCAAGCGCCATCAAACGGGCCTGGCTCTTCTGATGGTCGATATCGACAAATTTAAGGAGATCAACGATTCATTTGGCCACCAAGCCGGCGATGAGGTCTTGCGCGTGACCGCCGGTCGCCTCATGCAGGCCGTACGAATAAGCGACACTGTCGCCAGAATAGGAGGCGACGAGTTTGTCGTTCTGCTCGTTGATATGCACGATCCGCAAATGGCGGAGCGGATTGCTGCTAAGATCGTCAAGTCGCTGGCCCAGCCGGTTCCCTTTGCCGGGCGTGAAATCCCGGTCTCCGTCAGTGTCGGAGTTGACACGTCGGACGCGGGAGGACTCGATGAGGAGGCTTTGTTGAAGTCTGCCGACGATGCCTTATACCAGGCCAAGGCGAAAGGGAGAAATTGCTTCTACGTATCACGCCCAGCCTGAATCGGAGCCAAACGGTTTCCATAGCCTGACCCTTGTTTGAGCCATCGACAGCCGGCGGACTTCCCCTCCGCCCACGCGGCAAGCTATTCTCGGAAGAGGGTATTCCAGAGTAGATCAGTGCTGGCGCTTGCCCATTCAATCGAGTAGAAAGGCTGAATCCGCATGATGCGTTGGCTTGTGCATTGGTTGCTACGAACGATTGTGGTGCTGGCAGCGGTGTTTGTGGCTACTTATGGCGGCGATTGGGCGATCTTCAAACTGCGCGGGTCGCTCACCTCCAAAGTGACCGTCAACCGCTACCTGACGATTCCGCTCAAGGGCAACAAGCAGGAGTTCGACTACCTCGGCTCCATCGACGCGCCCTGCTCGGTATCGCTCTTTCCCCAGGCCGGACTGAGCGCCTGCTGGCAAATGCGCCGCAACCCCAACCAGGGCATCACCCTGTAAATGGTTCCTGGAAAGATAGAATCCGCGACAGAGCGCGAATGAATATCCCGTGATACGGGTCACGTCGGAGAAATCCAAGGCCGTCTAATATCATTCTAACTTTTGGCAGTTTCCGAGGAACGATGTACAGCCGCACCCAAAACGAGAACGGAACCTACAACACCCGCTGCCTCTACTGCTTCATGACCATCGCCTCGGCGGTGGAAACAGACAGGGAGCTGGCTCGGTTGGAGTCCCGGCACATCTGTCCGGAGCGGGCGCTGGCGGAGTTGCTGGCGATGGAAATTGCCACCGAATCCCGGAAGCAAGCTAGCTAAGCCACTTCTCGAACGAGTTCATCCTGCCTATTTCTATTGCATCCGCGCCTGATCCCGCAGTTGACGGGCCGTGACTTCCAGAAAAGTCTCCACGCTGGCGCCGGCGGGCTGCTCCAGTCCGGATTTCGCCTGGATCGCTTGGGCGATTCGCTCAGCCAGCGCCTGGCGCGTGAACAGGCTCATGTCCAGTCTGCGCGCGAAAAACCCCTCCATCACCTCCAGGTCCGTGGACGAGAGCTTCGCAATGCCGGTAACCGGCAGGGAAAAAGCCAAATGCGGCTCCGGCGCCGGGGCGCTGGGGGCAAAGCTCTGCGCAGTGAAGGTTCGCGCTCCCGAATCGCTCCACGCGGGCTCTTCCACGGCGCGATCCCGCACTACCAGAGAGCCCGCCGCCAGGTCGCCCAGCCGCTGGTGCTGGCGGGTGACGAAGATCGCAATCACCCCCACGGCGTAGAACGGGAAGGGTTGCATATCGATATAGCGAACCAGGTTGCGGGCCATCGACTCGAAAAGGCCGATGGCGCGGCCGGAGCGCTGAATCACGCGAATCCGGGCCACGCGCTTGCCCGGCGTGCGCCCGTTCCAGAAGGCCTCAAAGAGTGTGAAGTAGCCCCAGAAGAGCAGAAATACGATGAAAATAACGAGGGCGACGCCCCATTGCGCGGAGATTTTTGAGAAAGCTTCGACTCCTGGTGCGAATACGGCGAAGAGGATCACAAGCACCAGAAAGCCGGCGAACCAGATCAGCATATCGACCAGCAGAGCGATAAAACGGCTGCCGATGCCGGCCAGCGGCATCTCGATTTCCACCAGTTCCGGGGTGTCGATGTTAAGCTGGTCTGAATTCATCTCCATGGCGCAAATCCTCTCCAACCAGTGGATTCTCAAGCGCCGGCCCCACTGGGACCGGCTCTCGGCTCTGTTGGCCCAATGCGACGCAAGCGGCCTGGGCCAGCTCTCCCGCGCGGAGTTGCAAGAACTGGCCCTGCTCTACCGCCAGGTGGCAGCCGACCTCTCCGTTCTGCGCCAGGACTCAACCTCGCGCACCTACGCGCAGCATGTGAATCAATTGTTGGCTCGCGCTCACCATATCATCTACTCCGGCCGCAAGGCCAGTCTTCTCACCCTCTTCCTCTTCCTGCGCGACGAATACCCCGCCATCTTCCAGCGCCAGATCGGCTACATCGCCGCCGCGCTCGCCGTCTCCGTGGCCTTTGGATTGCTGGGCGCGGCGCTCACCAACGCGCGCCCCGAGTTCATGCGTCACTACGTCGGCCCGGAGATGATCGCCACCATGGAGCGCCACACCATGTGGACAGAGTCCGTGGTCAGCGTGGCGCCGATGGCCTCCAGCGCTATCATGACCAACAATCTCTCGGTCTGCTTTATCTCTTTTGCCGGGGGAATTGTTTTTGGCCTCGGCACCTTATTCTCGCTCTACGTGAACGGCATGATGCTGGGCGTGATCGGCGCGGCCTGCCACCATTACGATATGTCGCTATTACTTTGGAGCTTTGTCGCGCCGCACGGCTCGCTGGAACTGCCATCGATCCTCATCGCCGGCGGGGCTGGCTTCCGCCTCGGCCATGCCATGCTCTTTCCGGGCGCGCTGCGCTGGAGAGAGTCGGTCGCCCGCGGCGGCGTCGAAGCCACACGGCTGGTCAGCGGCATTATTCCGCTGCTGGTGATTGCCGGCTCTCTGGAAGGCTTCTTCTCGCCCTCGCACGCCCCCATCTGGCTCAAGTTCACTGTCGGTGGGCTGCTCTTTGTGCTGCTCAACCTGTGGCTCTTCCGGCCGGTCAAGCCGGCAGCGCAAGCCGAGAGTTGGCGCGGATCATGGGGCCTCCGGTGAGAGAGCCGGTTGCGGATTCAGATCAATATCGGGCACGAAAGTGCGCGTCCATCCATGCTACGCCAAGCGGGATCTGAAAGTTTTCTGACAATGTGTGTGTTGACGAGTTTTTCGGATATGGTGAGAGTCCCGGAACCTGCCGACGCCGCTTTGCGTATCAAAAAGGGCGAAACCGCCTCGGCCATGCCTTGTTTCCAGCTGCGGTAAGCGGCCTAATGGGCGGGTGTCACGTCCATAGCAATAGCGAAGATTCCTGGCGCCAGGAGGTATCTCCGCAACATCCATTAAGACAGGCAGAACAGAAAGCGGGACCATGCTCTTCACCGAGGCCTTGAAACTCGCGCTCCAGTCATTGTGGGCCAATAAGATGCGGACCATCCTCACGCTGCTGGGCATGGTCATTGGCGTGGCCTCCGTGATCATGGTGGTCACGTTGACCAACGGCGCAAAAGCATTTGTGACCGCCAAGATCAATACCTACGGCGCGAGTGTGGTCACGGTCAGCAAAATGCCGCAAACCTTTATCACCATCGAGGAGTACCTCGACTTCCAGAAGCGAAAAGACGTCACCTTCGACGATTACAGGGCCATCCTGGATGAATGCCGCTCCTGCGTCTCAGTCGGCGCGTCGCGCAGCAATCAGACCGGCAAGGTCGTCTACCAGACCAAGTCAACGACGGACACGGCTGTTCGCGGCTGGACCTGGACGATGCCGGCGCTTTCCAATATGAATATCGACTCTGGCCGCTCGTTCACGGAGGTCGAGGACGAGCACAGCACCCGCGTCGCCATCGTCGGTTGCGACATTGTGGACAATGTGCTTGGCTATGGCGACCCGCTCGGCAAGGAGATTCGCGTCGATGGCTCTCCATACACGGTGGTTGGAGTGGGCGAATGCCAGGGCAAGATGATGGGTCAAAGCATGGATAACTGGGTGGCCATTCCTCTGACGGCATTTCTTCACGGATATGGGGCGCAAGGCAGTCTGTCGATCTTCGCCGATGCCGGTGGCGGCGGTGAGGTAATCGATGCGGTCTCCGATGAGCTGCGCGTCATTATGCGCGCGCGCCGCCACCTGGCGCCGGGCACGCCGGACACCTTTTCGGTGGATACCAGCGCCACCTTTCAGAATATGTTGAGCAAGGTGCTGAATAACTTTGGCGCCGTGGTAGCTGCCATCGCTGCCGTCTCCCTGGTGATTGGCGGCATCGTCATCATGAACATCATGCTGGTATCGGTCACAGAGCGCACTCGCGAGATCGGCATCCGAAAGGCCCTCGGCGCGCGGCGCAAGGACATCCTGTTGCAGTTTTTGATCGAGTCCGGCACCATGTCGCTGGCCGGAGGCATGATTGGCGTCGTCGCTGGAATTGCTGTGGCCAAGGTAATTACGCTGCTGATCTCCTTCCCCTCCGTGGTAGCGCTCTGGTCGATCCTGGTCGGTCTGTTTGTGGCCACGGCCGTCGGCCTGTTTTTTGGCGTCTATCCGGCCTACAAGGCCGCCAGCCTTGATCCCATCGTTGCCCTGAGAGCGGAGCTATAAGCATGAGACTGAGCGATTCAAAAGAATCCGTACTGCTGGCGCTCGATACGCTGCGCAAGAACAAGCTGCGCTCCGGCCTGACCATTCTGGGCATCAGCATCGGCATCGCCACGGTGATTCTGATTTCCTCTGCGATTAACGGACTCAATACCAATATCGCGTCCTTCGTCAACACACTGGGCACCAACGCTTTGTGGGTCTTCCATTTTGAGCCCTTTGGAAAGCGGCCCACCACCGAGGAACTCAACCGCAAGAGGCTGACCTATGAAGATGCCATCGCTATGCGCAGTCTGCCCTATGTCGCCGCCGTCGATCCCGGCCTGACCTCGCAGAATTTCCAGCTTGGCATCGGAAGCGTTTCGCTCAAGCATGGCGCTCACAAAATCCAGAACACCATCCTGAACGGCTCTACGACGGAGGTCAAGGAGACCGCCGATATTGAGCTTACAGAGGGCCGGATATGGACTGACTCCGAGGAGGAGCGCAGCGCCAAGGTGGTTGTGCTGGGCCATGATGCCGCCGAGGATCTCTTTCCCGGCGAAGATCCCCTCGGCAAGGATGTCGATTGCGAAGGCAGCATCTTTACCGTCATCGGCGTCCTCGACACGCAGCCCCAGCCCTTCGGCAGCGGCCGCAACACGCAGGATAACTCCGCCTACTTTCCGCTGGAGACCTTCCGTCAGCTTCATCCCGAGCTGAAGGATTTCTGGATTACCGTGAAATATGACGATCCCGCCCACAAGGCATTGGTAATCGAAGAGATTCGCGAACTGCTGCGCATCCGCCGCGGTGTCAGGCTGGAGCAGGACGACAACTTCGCGATTTTCGGTCCCGACTCGCTGACCCGCCTGTGGAATTCGCTAACAGGCGGCCTCTTTCTCTTCATGGTTGCGGTCTCCTCCGTCGGCCTGATGGTGGGCGGCGTGGGCGTGATGAATATCATGCTGGTCTCGGTGACAGAACGCACTCGCGAAATCGGCGTACGCAAGGCCATCGGCGCAACCAGGAAGAACATCCTGCTCCAGTTCACACTGGAAGCGGTAACCCTTTGCGTGGTGGGCGGGATCATCGGCATCCTGGCCGGAGCGCTCTTTACGCTGGTTTTGCACTATGCAGTCTCCTTCCTGCACGCGGCGCTTTCGCCGGTGTGGGTCACCATCGCCTTCGTTGTCTCCTGCCTCATCGGCCTCATCTTCGGCATCTACCCAGCCTGGAAGGCCGCTTCCATGGACCCCATCGAGGCGCTCCGCTACGAGTGAGGCAGCTGGAAACTGTATTCTTGTCCCTGTGATGACGCACGCGTTGGCGCAATCCGTGGCAATCTTCACCACCGGGATGGCCGTGGCTGGCATGGGCTATTACCTGGCTGCCATGGTGGCGGCGCGGGTCTTTCTGGCGGCGCGGCGCGCACCGTTGGCGGCCTTTACGCCTGGCGTGAGCGTGCTCAAGTCGCTCAAGGGCCTGGACCCCGGCATGATCGACGCCTTCCGCAGCCACTGCATTCAGTCGTACACGGGCGAGTTTGAGCTGCTCTTCGGGGTCTCTTCGCTCTCCGACCCGGCCGCGGCAGCCGTCGAGCAGTTGATTGCTGAGTTTCCCAACCGGGCTATTCGGTTGATCGTGTGCCCGGAACGGCTGGGAACGAACGGCAAGGTCAGCACGCTGGTTCAACTCGCAGCTTGCACCCGGTTTGATTTCATACTCATCAACGACTCGGACCTTACCGTCTCGCCACGCTATCTAGAGAGGGTGATGGCTTGCTTCGCCCCAGCTGAGCACAACGGCAAGGCCGCGCAACAAGTTGGCCTGGTGACCGCGCTTTACCGTGGCCGAGCGCACGGCACGTTGCCTTCAAGGCTGGAGGCGCTGGGAATCGCCACCGACTTCCAGGCTGGGGTGCTGCTGTCGATGTGGCTGGAGGGCGGCCTGCACTACGGCCTCGGCTCCACGCTGGCGGTCAGCCGCGAAGCTCTCGACAGGATCAGCGGCCTGCAAGTCCTGGTCGATCACCTGGCCGACGATTACGAACTGGGCGCGCGCGTGGACAAGGCCGGCTACCGCGTGGCGCTCTCCGCCGAGGTGGTCGAGACGAACATTGCGGCCTACGGCTGGCGCGGCTTCCTCGATCACCAGTTGCGCTGGGCGCGGACGGTCCGCGACGCGCGGCCCTGGGGCTATGTTGGACTCGTCTTCACTCACGGTATGGGCTGGGCGCTCCTTAATGTGCTGGCCAGCGGAGTCAGCCCGCTGAGCCTGTGGCTGCTGGGGTTGAGCTTCTTTCTACGGCTCGCACTGGCCATGACAGTGGGCGCAGAGGTGCTCGGTGACCGCCAGGTTCTGCCCAGCCTCTGGCTACTGCCGCTTCGGGATCTGGTCACCGTGGGAGTCTGGGTTGCGGGCTTTGCCGGCAACACCATCGTCTGGCGCGGCGAGCGTTTTACGCTGAAAGGCGGAAAGCTGCACAAGGTGGATTCATAGCCCGCCAGCTAATCCCCCGTAGTCGCCGCAGTGGGATACTGGTCGCTGATGGCGGCGTAGTCGATGGAGAGACAGGCGCCTAGTTCGCTGAAGTTCTTCTCCCACAGCGGGCGATTGTCGGCATCGAGAGCGGTAAGGGCGTATTTCGAGGTGCGCAGAATCTCGTACCAGACGTTCTGCGCCTGCCATAAATTCAGATCGAAGGGCAACTCGGCCAGCATGCGGCCCAAGGCGAGCGCCCGCTCCAGCGTCTCCAGCGAACCGGAGGAGATTTGCAGCTCGATCATGACGCGCTTCATGCGCCCGTCAGCGATGTAGGAGAGCGTGGCCGTGTCCAGCGGAACCTGGTCGGCTTTGGCCAGCGAGAGAAAGGAGCGCAGTTGGGGCTGGTCAACGCGGTCGGCCTCCAAAGCGCGGCGCAGCCCGGCGTTGATGGCAAAGCCGGCCGCCAGGGTGAGGGCGGGCGGCTTGGGCAGGCCGGCCTGGGAGAGATAGTGCAAGAGGCTGGCGTGGTCCCGGTAGATGGCTGTGAGGGAGTTCTCGATGTCGGAGAGCGTGGTGTTGAGGATGAGCTGCACGATGCGCCGCTGCTCGTCGGTGAAGAGCGAGGTGAGCGAGTAGTCCATGTGGCCGTAGTAGCGGTCGAGCAGGCGAATCGCTTCGGGGAAGTCGGCGCGCTGCACGTATCCCGCGGCCTGGCTGGCAAAGGCTTCAAATGCGGCCGCGTCCTCCGGCTCATAGGCCTTGACGGCGGCGGTGATGTTCTGGTCGCCAAAGTGCAGGACGGCAAAGGAGAAGCTCCGCTGCTTGCCGGTGATGGCGCCGACAATCTTAACCCTGCCCAGGGCGAGCCGCCCCCGGCCGGAAGTGTACATCTCGTAGGAGTTGCGCCAGACGCGGAAGCAGAAGAGGTCGGTCTCCTCGGCAAAGGAGGAGAAGATGGAACTGATGGCGTAGTGGGCCGCGACCTGTTCCAGGCCCAACTGCTTGGCGCTGACCTGCTCCTTGTAGATTTTGGCGCCGTCGCCGGCCGCGGCCACATTCGAGCGGGCTTCCGCCATGCGAGCCAGAAACGCCGGTTCCAGCGGCGCGGCCAGTTCGCCAAATGCCTCCCGGGCTAGTTGCAGCACCCGCGCGGCATAAGCGATGATCTGCACGGTCTCAATGCCGGAAATGTCATCGAAGAACCACCCGCAACTGGTGAACATCAACTGGGCGTGGCGCTGCATCTCCATCAATTCCAGCCCGCGCACGCGCTCCGGCTCCGTGAGGACGCGGAGCTGGTGCTTGCGGAAGAACTGCTCTACCGTCTGCGGGCTGTGGTCGAGCATGGCCTCGATGTATCCATCGCGGGCGGCCCAAACGTCGTTGAAGAGCTTGGCGCCCTCCTGCTCGGTAAGCGGGACGAGCGAGTCGCGCAGTTCATTCAGCGCCTGGCGGAGCGGCGCGCGCCAAGCCTGGTTGTAGCCCGGCTTGCCGCCATTGCAGCCGCAGTTGGAGCGCCAGCGCTCGATGCCATGCACGCAGCTCCAGGAGGTGTTTTCGACGATCTCGGCTTCGTATTCGGGGGGAAACCGTTCCAGAAAACAGCCGTAGTTGGTCAGCTTGACGGTCGGGTCTCCTTCGAGCATGCGCAGCGCATAGGCCAGAGCCATTTCGCCGTACTTATGGTGGTGGCCGTACGATTCCCCATCCGTCGCCACATGGACCAGTTGCGGCTGCGCGTTGTCTTTGAAGCCGCCCTTGAGCCGCGCGGCAAGGCTCTCACCGGAGTTGAGCAGACCCTCGAAGGCGATGGCTCGCGAGGTGGGGCCGTCGTAGAAAAAGACGGCAATCGAGAGGCCGGAGCTGAAGCGCACCAGGTAGGGGTGGGTGGTGTCCACGCTGGCGTTGGGAGTCTCGGTCCAGCCCCCGCCGTCCTTCAAGCTGCGGATGCGTTTGCACTGGTGCGGCGCTAGCACCGTGAACTTGATGCCTTCCTGGGCCAGCAGCTCCAGCGATTCGTTGTCGGCCGCAGTCTCGGCCAGCCACATACCCTCGGGCAGGATGCCGTAGTGGTGCTGGTAGTCGGCGATGCCCCAGCGAATCTGCGTGATGCGGTCGTGGCGGCTGGCCAGCGGCAGGATGATGTGGTTGTAAACCTGCGCCATGGCAGAACTGTGGCCGCGGTAGCTCTTGCGGCTGCGCTGTTCGCCGTCCAGAATCATGCGGTAGGTGCGCGGCGCGTTCTCCATCAGCCAGCTCAACAGCGTGGGGCCGAAGTTGAAGCTGATGCGCGCGTAGTTGTTCACGATGCGTGTGATCTTGTTCTTGTTATTGACGATGCGCGCCGCGCCGTTGGTCGAGTAGCACTCCGCGCAGATGCGCTCGTTCCAGTCGTGATAGGGCGCGGCCGTGTCCTGCGTCTCCACCGTCTCCAGCCAGGGATTCTCGCGCGGCGGCTGATAAAAGTGACCGTGAATGCAGATAAACCGTTTACTAGCCGCCATGAGAACCTCTGCCGGTGTGCCGGACTATTGGACCCATTGTAGACTTTATCGGCTGGCAGAGGCTGTGTCCTTAGCCAGATCGCAGGACCGTCATCAATACCAACTAGTCAAGGAACTGAAAGGTGCCCAGCGCCTTCCTCTTTTGAGCAGCGCCTCAGGTTTGGGCACGCGCAGATCATCACCAAAGACCAGCCATGCCTCTACTGGATGGGTCACCAAACAGAAGGAACGCCACCCTTGCGCATTCACTATACTGACTACTTGTCCTTCTCGCTTTTGCCGAAGAGCGGAATCGGGATGTGGAAGGGCGCTTCGGCGCCGGTCTGCTTTTTAGCCTTGGAACTGGAGTCCGCGGGGAGCTTGGTGCGCTGGGAGTTGATGCACAGCCAGCCGCCGCGCGCGCGCTCAAAGACGTGGGTGAAGACGCCCTTTTCCTCCACTGGCGCTAAGCCGGCCTTGCGGCGCAGCTCATAGGTGCCATTGGCCACTGCAATGTCGCCCAGCATGCGCACGGTGATTACCCTCTGCTCCAGATGGAGCGTCTTGTCCTCGCCGGTGATCAGCAGGGCCAGTTGCTGGTTACGAGTGGTGAAGTCGCCCGAGGCGGAAACATCCATGAACAAGGGAGAGAGCACCAGTTCCAGGGCGTACTGGTCGCGCTGGTCGATGGCGTCGTCCCAGGCGTCTTCGATCTTCTGGAAATCGTGGATAGCCGGGCTTTCCGCCGAGGTAACGGCGGGCTGGGCCGCGGCCGGAACCGGTGCCGGGGAGAGATTCTGCGCCACAACAGAGCAGCCTGAGAGCAGAAAAACAGAAACAACAACCACAAGACGGGTCATATATGCCATGAACTCCAGCCTCAACAGGGGTCAGTGGACAGATTCAAGATGGTTCCGTCCCCGGAACTGACTACTGTTCACTGTTTACTGTCCACTACCACTATTACGATGATAGCTCTTGGACTCGGCAGACAGGCCGTGGAGAGCGTGAATAAAAAGGTGCGCGGGCTTTAAGTCAGCGTTTGCAGCCGTTCCGGCTCGTGAAGCGTAACCAGGGAATCTTCGATGGAGATCCAGCCGTCTTTGCGGAACTGGCCCAATGTGCGGGTGACGGTTTCGCGGGTGGTGCTGGCCATGGAGGCCATCTCTTCGTGGGTGAGCAGCAGCGGGAAGCGGTATCCGCCCCCATTCAGGTGTTCTCCGATCTGGTGTGCCAGCTCCAGCAGCAGGCGTCCCAGGCGGGCGGCGACGGTCTCGGAAAGGGCGATGCGGCAGGCGTCCTGCAAGGCGAAGCGGTACTCCTGGCAGATGCACTGGACGGCGCGCATCTGCGCCTCCTTGTGGCTGCGCAGGAAGGTTTGGAAGCGCTCGCGCTCCACCGGGCGGAGTTGGGCGGCGGTCAGCGTTTCGGCCGAAACCTCGTAGACGCCGTGGGAGAGAACCGCGTAGAGGCCCAGCATGGAGCCCGGTCCAGCCACCCGGACGATCATCTGCCGGTCCTTGTGCTGGCCCGCGGTGAGCTTGAGATAGCCGCCGCAGATCAGATAGAGGCATTTGGCGTCTTCGCCTTGCGTAAAGAGCGAAGCCTGCGCTGGCAGGGAAATGGTGCTGGTGACCAGCTCGAGATCGGCAAGTACCGCGCTGCCCAGGGAACAGAACCAGCCGGGACGGCGATTGGCGCAGAGCCGCGCATCCCACCGGAATCTGCCGTGCGATGTGCTTCTGTCGCGCTTGCGCTCCTGCCGGGTTCTCTGTGTGCGCCATGCTCGTGAACCGCCCGCCACTGGTTCCATGCCTTCACATCGGCCGTTGACTCAACCCTGCACTCTGCCGCATGGGCCGGTCCGAAGTGAAAACGCTCTGTGCCTCCAGTGGACGAGACTCTTGCCTGAATAGAGTTTGCCGGAGCCGTATGAGCTATGGATGTGATGGGCCTCACGTCTATCCGGGGCTCCGGCAATACGGAGGATTCCGCCCGGCAAGTAAATTCAATCCACGCAGCATTCCAGTTCCATTGCTGGTCATGCCGCCGGTTTCGCGGCAAAGGGAAACAGTGGCGGTTGAAAGCCGGAAGAACTCCCTGATTTGCCGAAAACTCATCTCACGAAGCTGAAAGTGTTCAGTTTTGCACAGCGACAAAGCTGGAATCATGTTGTTCTGCCGGGAGGAGTGTCTCCTCCATTCCGGTGTTGCCGGTTCCAGGGGAGAGGCAGTGCATTCGACGAGGGAATTCAATTTCCTTGGCTGCGCAGCGGTGTGTATGAAAAAATGAACGCATTTGGGAATCCATGTCACTACGGAACAGGAAACCAAAGGGGGCAATCGATATCTCCATCGTATGTGACGTGCGTCACCGCAACAAAGATGACGAAAACGTAATCATCCGGTCATGAAGTGATGCTCCGCACCAAGAGTGCTTTCCGCAACAGCGTGACCGTCACACCCGTCGCCAAACCGGCGTTCCTTGGGGAATCTGCCGCTTTGAGTTGCCGGACGCCAGTATGATTGTTTGCAGAAGTCGCTCATGAGAGCACCAAAGGTGGTATTCGATGCATAGAGATGGGCCTGTCGCGCAGTTGTCGATCAGTGCGGTTCCGGGCAAGAGGCCGGGGTTGCGAGCGTGTTTGATGTTGTTGCTGGGCGCAGGTGTATTGTGCGTTCCAGTATTGGCGGCTCAGGCGCCCGGCGATAAGCCGGCCCCCGCGCAGGTCAAGGATGCCGCGCCCACGGATTTTGTAGGCAGCGAAACCTGCGCAACCTGCCACGGCGAGGTGGCCAAGAAGTTTGCCGACAACCCGCACACCAAGATGGCTCTGATGCACGGCAACTCGGCGGGGGTCACCTGCGAGAACTGCCACGGGGCGGGCAAGGGGCACGTGGACGGCGGCGGCGACGTAAGCAAGATTTTCAATCCAGGCAAGGCTTCCGCCAAAGAGGTGGATGCCAAGTGCCAGAGCTGCCACGCGGGAACGCATCCCAACTTCGATCGTTCTCCGCACGCCAAGGCAAATGTGAGTTGCCTTGGCTGCCACAGCATCCATGCGGCCGGCGCCCCGGATCATCTGCTCAAGGCTGCCCAGCCCGCGCTCTGCTTCCAGTGCCACACCGATGTGAAGCCGGCGTTCTCCATGCCCTTCCACCACANNATGCGATCTGCACCAAGTGCCACGCCGAGGTGCGCGGACCTTACGTGTACGAGCACGCCGCGGTCAAGGCCGAGGGGTGCATGGCCTGCCACACACCTCATGGATCTCAGAACGCCCGGCTGCTGAACATGCCGTCGATCAACACGTTGTGCAACCAGTGCCATAGCCGGGTAGCGAACGCCACGGTTCACGGGATGGGCGCCGGATCGGACGAGTTGCAGCCATGCACTGGCTGCCACACCTACATTCATGGCTCGAACATGAATGCGGCGTTCCTCAGGTAGGAGTCCGGAAGTGCGCCGCGCCCTCCATATCCATCGGATAGCGCGGCACGCATTCCGTAGAAAATCGGCACACCAGTTCAAGATTTAGATCTCAGCAACAATGTTTTTTGAAGTGAGGCCTCACATGACGAAGATAGGCTGGTTTTCCCGGCTGTCCAATCAACATCAACAGCCCTCTCCCGCAATGGTCCAGCGCATCGCTGGGGGCATCGGAGTGGCCATTTTGCTGATGACGGGCAGCGCTGCCGCCCAGAATCCGACGCCCGCTGTGCCGCTCCCGGCCCCGGAAACGCAGATTGCCGCCCCGCAAGGGTACGCCATCCATCAGAGTGTGGACCTGGGCGGGCATCTCGTCGGCCTTACCGGCAGCTCGGCCATGTACAGCACGCTGGTCAATATGGAATCCGGGCCGCGTGTGCTGGGCGAAACCTTTGAGATGCGCGCTCTTCCGGAGAACAAGCATACCCTGATCGACAGCCTCAGCGCCTTTGGCACCGGCTTCGGCGGCGATCCGAACAGCTTCTCCAAACTGAGTTTTTACAAGGGCAATATCTACGAGTTCTCAGGAACCTTCCGTCGCGACCGCCAGTACTTCGACTATGACCTGCTGGGCAACCCGAATATCCCCAGCGGGCAGTCGATTCCCGTCACCGGCTCGACAACCCCGTATGCGTGGCCGCAGGTGAACCAATCGCCTTTTTTGTTCAACACCGTGCGCCGCATGATGGACACCAACCTCACGCTCTTTCCGCTCTCCACGGTCACCTATCGGGTGGAATACTCGCATAATATCTTCCAGGGACCGAGCCTGACACCGAGCGGTTATCAGATAGGCGGATCTTTGGATGTTCTGCTCCAGGAATATCAGCGCAACAGCACAGACGATTTCACTGGCGCGATCGATTGGAAGCCCGTTCGGGACACCAAGCTCACCTTTGAAGAACAGGTCGACCACTACAAGGCGGACTCCTACTTCACCATGGATCCCAGCTATTTCAACGTGCAGGAGCCGGATGGAACCAAAGTTGCTCTCTTTGCGAGTTACGACGCCATGACGCCCTACGCCAGCAGCAGCTCCTGCACTGCAAACAGCATCGGCACCACACCCATCCTGTCGGCCCCGCAGACTCCGGGTGGCCTGCCGGTCATCAATCCGGCATGCGCTGTGATTTCCAGCTATCAGCGCACGCAGCCGACGCGCATTCTCTATCCCACGGAGATTCTCCGGCTGCAAAGCTCCAGCATCAAGAACATCGCGATGAACGGCGATTTCCGCTACACCAACGCGAATATGAACCTGCCCAACTACTACGACAGCTTCCAGGGCCTGACCAAAACGACCCGATCTATCACGGTTGTGGGCAACGCGAACGCAAAGCGTGAGGTAGTTGCCGCCGACTATGGCGTCGTCTGGCAGGCGATGAAGAATTTCAACCTCGACGATCAGATTAGCTTCTCGAACGTCCACCAGCCGGGAACCTCCAGCATGACGAGCGGGACCACTCTGTCGACGCCCGCGACCGCGAACAATGAAACCATCAACTACGCGGGTACGCTGACTCCGACAACCGCCTCCAGTTTTGAAGGCAGTGCGGCCATCGGCGCCTCGCAGCCGGCTTACTTCGGCCAGCGGTTCCTGACCAACAACCTGACTGGAACCTGGGACGCAAGTTCGCGCATCACGCTCTCGCTCACCTATCGCTACCAAGCGCATATGATTGCGGAGAACCTATACAGCGCCGGTCCACCTGTTGATCCCGGCGGCAATCCCGGCGACGTTCCGTTGCCCGTGAATGCGACGACCGGCGGAACCGTAAAAATAAACCAGACTGGTGGAACCCTGAACGCGGCTCTGCGTCCGACCGCCAATTGGAACATCAATGGCAGCTTCGAGATGCTCTACAACGACAACGCCTTTACCCCGTTGACCCCGCGGCAGACCAAGCAGTACCGGGTACATACGATCTTCAGGCCTAAATCATGGGCTGTGCTCTCGGGCGCCTACAACGACGTGGAGCACCACAACAACACGAACAACGATCAGGCTGGCGTGGCGGCGTCAGGCGGCCCGGCCTACGCCGGCCCGCTCGATCACGTGGACTACAGCCGCGTCCTGGGCTTGGGCGCGCAGCTGTTCCCCAACGATCGCTATGGCATCGACGTCAACTACGCCTACAGCGACGTATACATGGCGGACAACATCTGCTACCTGGGGGGTGCTTCTGCTGCTTTGCCTGTTGCCGCCTCGACCCCCAGCGGCACGACGTGCCCAGCCACGAGCGCCGGCAGGTCGGGCTACGATTTCGGGCCAGTCCTGGACTTCATGCATGCTCCCACGCAATCCGGGTCGGCGGCCTTGACTTTGTCGCCGGTTAAAACCCTCAAATCCAACATCGGCTACAACATCAATTCGGTGAACGGCAGCCGCTTCTATAACGATCCTCGCGATGTCGCGGGTTCCCTGGTGTCCACATATCAGTCTCCTTTCGTGAATGTTGTATGGACAGTTCATCCCGGATTGACCTGGAAGGCTGTGTACAACTTCTACGGCTACGGCGAAGGCGGTCCTTCCGGTGCGCCGCTGTGCAGCACCGCGAACCCCACGCCTACGGCTCCTGTAACCCCCGTTTCATGTGCTTCACTGCCTAACCAGACCGGCATGAACATATCGCCGGCCGGTGAGACCGCGCCCCGGAACTTTCATGCCAACAACGTGACCATGAGTATGCATTACGAGTTCTGACGGGGCCTGGTCCTTTAACCATCGGCGCAGTTCCCGAATGCAAGGGGCTGCGCCGTTTCGTGTGAGATGGTTTCTCTTGCCATCCTGGTTGCAACCCTGGCGACTCATCGCTGTTGCCGGGTTGTAGTATGAAGAAGAAAACGCTCGGCCGGTGCTTCTCCCGCGCAAGCCGGCCGGCAAACTCAAGGAGTCTCGCTATGACAAAGATGATTCGTTCCCAGTTGGTGTTGGCCGTTGTAGTGTCACTGGCCAGCGCCGTGTGCTTCGCCCAATCCGGCGGCGAAGCGACCTACAAAGCCAAGTGCCAGAGTTGCCATGGCTCGGCCGGCGTTCCCAGTGCCGGGATGGCCAAGATGATGGGCATAAAGCCAGTCTCCGACCCGGCAATTCAGAAGCTCACTGTGCCGGAGATGGTTGCCTCCGTCAAGAACGGCAAGGGCAAGATGAAGCCCGTTGCGGGACTCACCGACGCGCAGATCAAGGATGCGGTGACTTACTACAAGGGCTTGAAATAGGAAGTACAATTGAGATGGAATGTGTGATCAGGCCCGCCGTTATCGGCGGGCCGTCCATTTGAGAGCAGGGGGATAAGTTGCCAGTGTTGCAAAAATTCCGTGAGAACTGGGTGCGGCCGGCGCTGTTTTTCGGCAACAATCCCATCAGCCTTGCCGGCGGAGCGATCACCACTGCCTCCGGCGTGACCATGATCGCCTATTGGCTGGTGGAGATATTCGGCCGGCCCAATGACAATCCATATCTCGGCATCATCTTCTTTCTGCTTCTGCCGGCTCTGTTCATTGCCGGACTGATTCTGATTCCCGTGGGCCTGTATCTGCGCCGCAGAAAGCTGCAACAGGCTGGGCAGATTCCGGCAGAATTTCCCAAAATCGATCTGAACGACCGCATCTTCCGCCACGGGCTGGACATCGTGCTGGTGGCCACCATTACCAACCTGCTGGTGGTGTCGGTGGCCAGTTATCGCGGCGCGTCCTACATGGATTCTCCGCAATTCTGCGGCCAGAGCTGCCACGTGATGCACCCCGAGTACACCGCCTACAAGATCTCCGCGCACTCCCATGTGGCGTGTGTGGATTGCCACATCGGCTCGGGCGCGGAAGCGTACTTTTCCGCTAAGGTGAACGGCACCAAGCAGCTTCTTGAAGTCACCTTTGATCGCTATCCCACACCGATTCCATCGCCGGTCGAAAGCCTGCGCCCGGCGCGGTATATCTGCGAGGGCTGCCACACGCCGGCCCGCTTCATCGGTGAAAAGCTGCTGGTCAAGTCCGCCTTTGCCGACGACGAAAAGAACACCGAGACGCAGTCGGTGGTTGTCCTGCATTTGGGCGGGCGCGATTCACTCTCGCATCTCACCGGCATTCACGGCGTGCATCTGGGCCACATCGAGTATGTCGCCACCGACCCAACCCGCACCTCGATCCCATGGGTACAGAAGCGCAATGAGGACGGCTCTGAGACGGTTTTTACAACCTTGCCGGCTGGCAGCGGAGTGCCACAGGGCGAGCGGCGGGTGATGGATTGCATCGACTGCCACAACCGCGCGGCGCACACCTTCGTCACCGCGGAAGACGCGCTCAACCGGGCCATGGCCGAGGGCGCGGTCTCGCCCGATCTGCCATGGGTTCACAAGAAGAGCCTGGAGCTGCTCAAGGCTAACTACGCGAGTGAAGCCGAAGCAAGTGTGAAGATTCCCGCAGAGCTCGTAGCCTTCTATCGTTCCGAGCATCCTGAAGTGCTGGCCGCGAAGGCTGCGCTGGTGAAGGCCGCGGGCGACCAACTGGTGGTCCTTTACAGCCAGAACGTCTTTCCCTTTATGAAGGTGACGTGGGGAACGCATCCCAACCACATCGGCCACATGGACTATCCCGGCTGCTTCCGCTGCCATGACGGCAGCCACGCGGCCAAGGACGGCACGAGCATCACCCAGGACTGCTCGGCCTGCCACAACCTGCTGGTCGTCGACGAAGCCAAGCCCAAGGTGCTTACCGACCTGGGCATTCAATAGAAAAGCACGAAACGGTATCCTACAAAATCTGGGTGCCCCATCCTTTTCGCGCTCTTGGCGAAAAGGGTGGGAACTTTGACCTCAACAAGCATTAGTCCTTTCACGCCATACATCCCCCCGGCGTGATAGGCTGGCCTTTCAGTTTGAAGGAGCCAAATACCCGATGTCGAACGGCCACCCGATTCACTTCAATCTTGTTGCCGCGGCCCATGCCGCGATGATCGAACACGGTTTCCAGCCCGATTATCCCGCCGGAACCGACTCAGAGCTGGCCGCGATTCAGGCTCATCATGCGGAGATGCCTGCCGTTGCCGGAATCCAGGACCTCCGCAAGCTGCTCTGGTCCTCCATCGACAACGATACGTCCCGAGATTTAGATCAGATCGAGTGGGCCGAGCAACTCCCCGATGGCCGCATCCGCGTGCTGATCGGCGTCGCCGACGTGGACTGCCGTGTGCATCAGGACACAATCATCGACTCGCACGCCAAGGGCGAGACGACCTCGGTTTACACCGGCGTCAAGGTCTTCCCCATGCTGCCCTCTGAGCTCTCCGAAGGCATCACCTCGCTCAACGAGAACGAAGATCGCATCGCGGTGGTCATCGAGTATGCCGTGGACCAGGCGGGCACGGCCTCCGACGGCAACGCCTATCGCGCACTGGTCCGCAACCGCGCGCAACTGGCTTACAACGCCGTGGGAGCCTGGCTCGAAGGCAAGGGGCCGGCGCCGGCCAAGGTGGCCGCCAACGCCGATCTAGCTTCCCAGCTCAAGCTCCAGGACGCAGCGGCGCAGCGCATGGTCGGCGGAAGATTCCAGCACGGGGCTCTTGATTTGGAGACCATCGAGACCCGTCCGGTGATGCTGGCCGAGCAGGCCATCGAAATTGCGCGCCTGGAGAAGAACCGCGCTACTTCGCTGATTGAAGAATTCATGGTGGCGGCCAACGGCGTCATCGCCCGCACCTTCGAGGCGGCCAACGTCGCTTCCATCCGCCGCATCGTGCGCACGCCCAAGCGCTGGGACCGCATCGTCGAGATGGCCGCAAACCTGGGAACTACGCTACCCGCCGAGCCGGACTCCAAGGCTCTCAATGATTTCCTGGTCGCCCAGAAGCAGAAGGACCCCGACCACTTTCCCGACCTCTCCCTGGCCACGGTCAAGCTGATGGGCCCCGGCGAGTACGTGCTGGTGAAGCCGAATGAGGTTTCGCCCGGCCACTTCGGACTAGCCGTGCAAGACTACACCCACTCGACCGCCCCCAACCGCCGCTTCCCCGACATGGTGACGCAGCGGCTGATGAAGGCGTGGCTGGCCAAGGCGCCGCAGCCCTACTCCGCCGACGATCTCAACGCCATCGCCGTCCACTGCACGCTGATGGAGGACAACGCCCGCAAGGTGGAGCGCGAGATGCAGAAGCGCATCGCCGCCGTCGTGCTAGCGAAGCGCATCGGCCAGAGCTTCCCAGCCATCGTTACCGGCGTCAACAAATATGGCACCTTTGTCCGCACCCTCGACCCTCACGTGGATGGTATGGTAGTCAGTGGCGGCAAGGGCCTGGACGTGGGCGACAAGGTGACGGTGAAACTAGTCTCCACCGACCCCCAGCGCGGATTTATTGATTTTGCGGTGTGATAGCTTCCTTATAACGGATTGCTGTTATCGGAGGTACATTTCGGGATAGATCAATTCAGACGCCACGGGTGGACTCCGTTTGCGCGATCCCATCCATGTGCCCTGCGCCGGGTGCCCCAGGTCCAGATTTTCGGACCTGGGAGACCACCAACCTCAATCACCCTTTCTGGAATCTCTCTATCCATGCCGGTTGCCCCAACCCTCCGGGCAAGGGTAATAATACCCAGAGGAGACTCCATGCGCAGATTTAGCAGTTGCCGCTTTCTTCTATCCGTTCTGATTAGCCTTGCTCTCCTCGGCCAGAGCAATCGCGTTCAAGCCCAGACCGCCGGCAACCCGTTGCCGCCCGCGCCGCGCGCCAAAGAGGTTCGCATGAAACATGTGCTGGTGATTGGCCAGACCAAGGACTGGGAGCATGACTCCGTTTCGGCGACGATGGCCGCCATCTACAACATGGGCAAGGAGAGC
>PLPA01000276.1:0-6807 GCA_003159355.1 Acidobacteriaceae bacterium
CCTATGAGAGAAATGCTCTAGTCGTTTATAATGCACTGAAATTTCCAATTGCGTCTCAAAATCTCCATTCTACTTTTCTTTGATCGCGCAATCATAATGCCATGAATCCTTTACCCGCTCGCGCACCTTGGGCGTCAGGTATTCGGGGCCGACGGGGTCGGTTACGGACTCATTCACGATGCTGTCGATCTCGGCCATGGCGGCGTCGTCGAGCTTCCAGCCCATCACGCCGGAGACGGCGTCGAGCTGCTGGGGACGACGCGCGCCCCACAGGGCTACGGAGACGCCGGGGCGGTCAAGGACCCAGCGGACGGCCAGCTCCAATACTGACTTGCCGTAACGCTCTCTGGCGAATGCGGCGAGGCGTTCGACGGCGGTCATGTACTGCGAGAAGCGCGGCTCCTGGAACTTGGGATCGACACGACGAATGTCGCCTGCGTCGAAGTTCATGCCACGCTGGAGACGGCCAGCGAGCAGGCTGCGGCAGAGCGGACTGTAACAGAGGATGGCAATACCGCTTACCTTGCACCAGTTTCGGACAGGGGGCAATAGAGCTTCGTCCATTCTCTGCTCCTCGTCGATCTGGCGGTCGAATAGGTTGTAGGGCGGCTGATTTGAGGCCAGTGGCGCTACGCGTCGGAACTCCTCCATCTGCGCGACGCTGAAGTTGCTGACGCCGAGCGCGCGCACCTTGCCCTCGCGCTGGAAGCCGGCCAGCAGCGCGGCGGTTTCGGCGATGGGCGTGCGCGTGTCCGGCCAATGCACCTGGTAGAGGTCGATATAGTCGGTGCCGAGGCGGCGTAGGCTGCCTTCCAGCTCACTTCTTATCCGCATCGCAGTCGAATTCGAGAACACCCCGAAGGGGTTCCAATCGAGGCCGGCTTTGGTGGCGATGTAGAAATCTTCGCGGCGGCCATGGGCGCGCATCGCCTTGCCGATGATCTCCTCCGAGCGGCCATGGCCGTAGATGGGCGCGGTGTCGATCAGGTTGATGCCGCGCTCGAGGGCACCGAGGCAGGTGGCAATCGCCACATCGTCGGGCACCGCGCCCCACTCCGTCCCGCCGATCTCCCATGTGCCGAGGCCGATGCGGGAGACCTGTACGCCTGCAATCGTTGTTGTCTCCATGGAAACGATTTTATAGGGAATAGTCTCCCACCGGCGTTGCCGACCCGTTGCGGATGAAACAGAGTTTTTCGTTTTGTCTTTGTTTTTTTGATTTACATTTTTTCTTTTTAGGGAACAGGAGGTAGTCGCCAGAGATGAGAGATTTTTTAAAAACACTGGGTCTATCGCTTGACAATCGATTGGGATTTGTCGAGTTCAAAGGCTACGGGTTTAGGAGCTGAGATCCTTTTTTGAAGAATGTGGGTACTTGGGTGTAGATATTGTGCGGAAATGTCCGGCTCGGGGTGGACAAAAACCTTAAAAAGAACTTAAAAATGACTGTATTTGGTTGGTTTTTGGTTGTTTTTAGGCGCTTTTTAGCGCCAAATTTGGGTAAATAAACAGGGAACAGGGATCAGGGAACAGTGAACAGGAAACAGGAAACAGGAAACAGAAGGCCCGCTCTGTTGATGCTTCATTTCATGCGCGGGAGGCGGATCGGGGAGTGGATGATACCTTGAGCTTGTAGTTCTCGGATTCCAGACAAGGCCAATTCACGGAGGATCTTGATCCCCAGGATGCGCAGGCTCATTCAACTGCTTCTGCTGCTTGCGCCGGTCGCGGGCGCGGCGACGGCTTGCGCGCAAGGCGGGCCGCCATTCACTACCGACGACCCCGGCACACCGGGCAACCGGCAATGGGAGATCAACCTGGGATGGATGGGCAACCATAATCCAGCGCACTCCAGCTACCAATTGCCGAACATCGACATCAACTACGGCTGGGGCGACCGGATTCAGTTGATGGTCTCGCCCTACCTGGCCGTAGCCACCGATGAGAACAACACGACGCGGGCTGGGCTGGGCGAGACGCTCTTTGGCGTCAAGTGGCGCTACTTCGAGCATCACCGCGCGGGCAAGGCGAAATCCGACGAGAATATGAATTTCTCGCTGGGAACCTATCCGCAGGTCACCCTCAACAACCCCACCAGCACGGTGCGCCGCGGGATCGTGGAGCCGGGGCCGCAGTACTATCTGCCGGCGGAGTTTACCGCCAAATGGGGGCCTGTCGATTTCGACGGCGAGGTGGGCCGCTGGGTCGGCAACCGGAACGTTCCCAGCCGCTGGGGGCGGGGGCTGATGGCCGGCCACGAATTCAGCGAGCGGCTGGAACTGTACGGCGAAATTTACGATTTGCAAGACGCGAATCGCATCGGCACAACGCCCAAGCAGCGCCAACTGACGGTGGACTTCGGCGGCCGGAAGACGCTGGACCGCGCCGGGCATCTGCGCCTGCTCTTCCTGGGCGGGCGCGGCATTCAGGCGGTGACGCGGCAAAACAGCGAGCCAAGTTGGATTGCTTATGTGGGCGTACAGATTCTCTTCGGACCCAAAGCGGATTCAGAGAAAAAGTGATGCGAGCAATCCCCTCGCGGATGGGGACGATTGGTCAGCGCGCAGGATGCTTTCCGGCCCTCTGCGGAAAGATCAAAATGCTGGCGATCACCAGAACGACCAGTGCGGCGGATGCGGAATAGCGGCTCAAGTTTAGGCCGCCATGCGCCAGGGGCTTATCCAAAAAATCGCCTACCACCGCGCCCAGTGGCCGCGTCAAAATGAACGCCGCCCAAAAGAGCGCGGTCTTCGATATCTTTGTCCAGAAATGGCAAGCCGCCACGAGAAGAAGAAGCGAACCGAAGATCGCCGCCGCTCCGCTATACCCAAGTCCCGCGCTATCCGCTGTCCAGTCGCCGAGGGCAGTTCCGAGGGTCTGGGAAAACATGATTGTTACCCAGTAAAAGGCCTCGACCTTGGGCGTGCAGACGGTATTGACCGAGACAGACCCCTGCGACCAGTACCAAACGCCAAGAGAAGCCATCAACAGGACGAATAAAGACAAGGTGCCACCCGTGTAGCCAATGCCGAGAGAACGGTCAAAAAAGTCAGCCATCGTGGTTCCAACCGTTGTGGTGGCGATGATTGTTACCCAATAAAGGAAAGGATGAAAGCGCTTGGCATAAACCTGCGCAGCGACCGCTACAAGAAAGATCGCGGCAAAGATCGCGGTACCGACGAGATAGCCCAGATTCATCGACATAGTCACCGCATCGCCGCCGGTTTCTCCGAGAGTGGTGCAGAGAATCTTGATGAACCAGAAGACTAAAGTGACTTGAGGAACCTTGCTCAGCCGGCCTTCGGTTGCCGGATCGGCGGATGGTGTCGCGAATGGCATTCATCTCCTCCGGAAGAATCGAAGCATATGGGATAGATTCATGTTGCAGCTGCCCGTTTCAGTGTATCGAAATTATTGCGGCGGCGCATCAAGCACGGCAATATTCAGGGCCAAGGGGAGCAGCCTCAAGCAGTGTGCGTTGACACTGGAGCTGGGCGGGCGGCAGACGCTGGACCGCATCACGCATTTGCGGCTGCTCTTGATGGCCGGGCGCAGCATTCAGGCGGTCACCCGCCAGAACAGCGAGCCGAATTGGATTGCTTATATGGGCGTGCAGATTATGCTGGGGCCAAAAGAGGCTATGTATGGTGGCGCGAGAACTGCAAGCGAATACCGATCAAGCACTCGCTGAGCACAGCGGACTCTTCTCATCCACTGACTTGGCAGCGCTCCCAGGTCCGGGAATCCGGACCTGGGGCACCCAGAACCTTGCGCAAGCTGTGAAATGGCTTTAGCGTTTGTTCCCTGTGTGGCCGCGTCCATCACGAACTTCATTTCCTTTGAAGTGTGAGACCTTGTCGAGACGATTGCCCGCCGCGGCCCTTTCGCCGCGTTGCGGAGTTGCGCCTCTATACCCGTGATCGGGGTGAAAACGGTTGTTCACGTGGCCGCGGAAGTTGTTATCGCCATGAAACCAGGGGCCGCTGCCAACGAAGATACCGCCCGAAAACCATTCTGGTCCGTAGTATCCGTAGGGAGCGCAGTTATACGGAGCGGCGTCATAGTAGCCGTAAGGGCAATCGGGCGCAGCGCCAATCTCAACGGCAAGCTGAGCCGTTGCTTTCGGAGCGGTTGCCATCAGGCAGCATCCAGCAACAGCCGAGAGCAAAACAAGCTTGAATCCAGTCATAAATCCTCCTCAGGATTACGGGGCCTTCTGCGAGCACCCCCAGACAATCCACCTTAACGGCTGAAAGCCTCATCGTCTGAGCAAAAGGGACCGGATGCGATTCGGAGATCAGCTCGGGAGCGGAGTCGCAAACGGAAGACAGTCGCACTCGCCGCACCCCACTCGCGGCATGGGGGTCTGGTGTTGTATTGTTCAATCCGTATGGATCACACACAGAGCAACGCCCCCCGTCCCGCGCCCGAGGCCGAAGAGGTCTACCGGCGCTGGATTCAGTTTCTCGATGAAGAGTTCACACGCCATCAGGCGCCGGAGCGGCGCGCCGAGATTGTGCGCGACCAACTGACCCAGCTCTACCTGGGCCGGCCGGCTGGCGGCAAGCTGAACCTGACGCTGACCAGCGAACTGCCGGGCAACGTGGTCTCGCTCTCGCTGGACCCGGAGAACGTGACGCTGGAAGCCGAGCACTTCGTCGATGCCGACCACGAGCAGTACGCGAGGCGCAAGCCGCTGCTATGGTTCTGGCAGATGTTCGACCGCTCGCCGATTGGGACCAACCATTGGCTGGGGCTGCGCTTCCGCGCGATGCTGGGACGGCACATCTTCGCGCGCATCGGCGCGGGGGTGAAGATCTTCCATGGCGTGGAGCTGACCTTTGGCTATAACCTGGCCATTGAGGAGGGCGCCACCATCCGCCACCACGCGCTGCTCAACGACCGCGGCGGCATCACCATCGGCAAGGGCGCGGTGATCGGCTCTTTCGCGCGCATCTACTCGCACAGCCACGCGGTGCATGACTATGGAGAGGTTTCGCTGGCCGCGACCGTGATAGGCCCGGCGGCGCGCATCGCCAGCCACGCGATCGTGCTGGCCGGCCAGCATGTGGCCGCCGGAGAGCTGGTGGGCAATTTTCCGGCCGACCGGGGCTGAGACAGTTCGTGGATTCTATCGTCCACTCTCTGCGGGAGTGCGGAGCACGCGCAGGGGCCGATTCTCGTGATAGAGAATTGAGATGTGGACCACCCGCAGTTCAATTTCGATGCCAGCCAGCACTCCGAGCCTGCCGTTCTGAGCAGGGCGCGGGCGCGCGCGCTTGCGCTGGAGGCGGGATTCGCCGAGGCTGGGCTGGTCGCGCTGCCTCACGCTCATCAGGAGAGGGACGCGGCGCGCTTCGAGGAATGGGTGCGGGCGGGGCGCGCGGGCTCGATGCGCTACCTGGAGCGGAAGAACGAGGACAGCGCACTGTTGCGTTCGCGCGCGCGGATACCGTTTCCGTGGGCGCGCTCGGCGGTGGTTTGCTGGGCGAACTACAACGGCGAGCAGCCGCGCTCGACGGAGCCGGCGGCCGAGGGCGCGGGATGGATTGCGCGCTACGCCTGGTCGAGCAAAGTGGACGCGCAGGGCAGACGGCGGCCCAGCGACTATCACAAAGTGCTGCTGAAGCGATTGAAAGCGCTGGAGGCGCGGCTGCATGAGGAGCTTGGCGCCTTCGAGGCGCGGGCCTTTGTGGACACCGGGCCGGTAGTCGAGCGGGCGCTGGCGGAGGCGGCCGGATTGGGCTGGACGGGCAAGAACACCTGCCTGATTCATCCTAAGCTGGGGTCGTTTGGCTTCCTGGCGGTGCTGCTCACCTCACTAGAGATCGATGTGCCCGCGGCGCTCCAGCCGGATCGCTGCGGAAGCTGCCGGCGCTGCCTGGAGGCATGCCCGACCGGTGCGCTGATCGCTCCCTACCAGATGGATGCGGCGCGCTGCATCGCTTACCTGACGATCGAGCATCGCGGGGCGATTGCGCCGGAGCTGATGGAGGGCATGGGCAGGCAGGTCTTCGGCTGCGACATCTGCCAGGATGTGTGCCCGTGGAATCGCAAGGCCCTGTCTTTTGGTTTTTTGTCTGGCGGCGATCCAGAGTTGGAGGCGCGAACGGAGCTGGTGAACCCGGCGCTGGAGGCTCTGGCGGCGCTGGACGAAGCGGGGTTCGAGCGTGCGTTCAACGGCTCGCCGGTGCGCAGAGCGGGATTCCTGGGACTGAGGCGCAATGTGGCCATTGCGATGGGTAATAGCAGGATGGGCCGGTTCGCGCCCTGGCTGGAAGATTGGGCCGATGTTGCGGATGAGGGGCTGCGGAGCGCGGCGCGGTGGGCGAGAGAAAAGCTGAAGGCATCCCGATGAAGTGTGGGTTCGTGGTATCCCATCCTTTTCGCAACAAACGCGAAAAGATGGGGCACCCAGAGCTTTGAGACTATTCTTATAGTAAGAACCATGCGGTATTTGTGAGGTGGGTGATTGGGTGGGAGAGAGTTTTTTGCTCCAGAAAGGAAAGTTTCAGTGGCTGATGTTCTGAATTCCGATGCGCGGAGCGATGCGGCGGGCGAGGCGCATAGAGCCGCCGATGTGGAGGAACCGGCTAAGAAGTCCAAGTGGTACCGCTGGCGCAAGGACGGCACGGCGCTGTTGAGTTACCTGCTGGACAGCGAAGTCCATACCTTCGCTTTCAGCGTGGCGGCGAACGCGATTCTCTCATTTATTCCATTTACTGTGCTGCTCTATACGCTCTCCCGCTCGGTCTTTCACTCACAAATGATGGTGAAGGTCGTCGACGATATGGTGAATTATTTTCT
>PLPA01000276.1:6919-9651 GCA_003159355.1 Acidobacteriaceae bacterium
CAAGGTGATTGATTTTGTGCTGAGCTTTGCTTATCAGAGCACCTGCTTTGTCTTGCTGGCCGCAACTACCGGGGTAGCTTCGATTCTGTTCTTCTTTTCGATCTACTGGCTGCTGCCCAACCGCAAGGTTCCCTGGCGTTCGGTGCTGCGCACCTCGATCTATACTGGAGTTATATGGCTGGTGGCGCGCTATCTCTTCGTGGCCGCACTGCCGCATCTGGACCTGAAGGCGCTCTATGGGCCGTTCTTTGTCTCAGTAGGGCTGCTCTTCTGGGCCTATGTCTCCGGGCTGATTTTGTTTGCCGGAGCGCAGTTCAGCGTGGCGCGGATGGGGGAGAAGGGGAAGGCGAGTTAGCCTGACGCAGATCTATTATCTCTTATGAACAAAGCTGGCTAAGAGTTGGGCCTTCTCCATCCCTTCGTCAAAACACTTGGGAACTGGTTAACCATTTAGCAAGTTAGCCACCGCTTCGCGGTGNNCGGTGATCGCAAGTTAGCAAGTTCGCGGGTTCATTGCAGGCGTAACTTGCAACGGCGAATCGGAGCACTCCTATTGATCGAGATGCAATGAATCCCACCCTAGCCGCAAAAACTAAAACGCGGCGAGGGTGGGGCACCCAGTTCTCTGGTTGTGTCCAGCCAGCTCTATATGTCCAGGTTCTTTACGTCGAGCGCATTGTCCTCGATGAACTTGCGGCGCTTTTCCACATCTTCGCCCATTAACGTGGCGAAGATTTCCTCGGCTTCCACGAAGTCTTCCAGCTTGACCTGGAGCAGGGTGCGGCGCTCGGGGTCCATGGTGGTCTCCCAGAGCTGCGCGGAACTCATCTCGCCCAGGCCTTTGTAGCGCTGCACCGAATAGTCCTTCTTGCCCTGTTCGACGATGTGGGCGAAGAGCTCGCGGGCGGTCTGCTTTTCCACCGGCTCGCGCAGAACGCGGGCAGTGCGGCGGGCGGCTTTAGCTTCGGCCTGAACTTCGGCACTCTCGGCTTCGACGCCCTCGGCCTCCTCCGGCGCAGCTTCGGGAGCGGCCTCGACGGCGGCCTTGGCGGCGTACTCGATGAGGAAGGGCGGCTCGAGGAACTCCTTGATGAGCGAGTACTTGGACATCATCTGGCGGAACTCGGGGCTGGAGGCCAGGGTCCAGTCGATGCGGCGCTCGGCGCCCTGCGCATCGACAAAACTGACCGACCAGGTATGGTGCTCTTCGTCCTCGACAGGATCGCCGAGGGACTTGAATTGGAATTCCTCTGCCAGCTCGACCAGTTGCGCGTGGAGCTGGTCGAGCTTGGGCGGAACGTCGCTCTCGGATATGGAGGCGAAGTCGGCGCGATGCACGAATTCGGCGCGGGCCAGCAGTTCGGTCAGCCTCTCGTTGCGGATGCGCTTGTCGACCTTCTCGACGAAGTCCAGGTACTCGCTGAGGGTGCCCATGAAGCGGGTGAGGCCGGCGCCTTCGATGCGGCTGGCGGCCTCGCCGTGGCGGACGATCATACCTTCAGCCGCGCGGTTGACCATCACTTTGACAAACTCGCGCTCGTCCTTGATGTACTGCTCGAAGCGGCCCTTCTTGATTTTGAAGAGCGGGGGTTGGGCGATGTAAATGTTGTCGCGCTTGATCAGCTCGGTCATGTGGCGGAAGAAGAAGGTGAGCAGCAGCGTGCGGATGTGCGAGCCGTCCACGTCGGCGTCGGTCATGAGGATGATCTTGCCGTAGCGAATTTTGGCGGCGTCGAAATCGTCCTTGCCGATGCCGCAGCCGAGCGCGGTGATCATCGCGCGGATTTCCTCATGGCCGAGCATCTTGTCGTANNCCGGCGCTCTCGCCCTCGACCAGATAAAGCTCGCAGCGCTCGGGGTTGCGCTCGGAGCAGTCGGCCAGCTTGCCGGGCAGGCCGGCGCCATCCATCACGCCCTTGCGGCGGGTCAGGTCACGCGCCTTGCGGGCGGCCTCGCGGGCGCGGGAGGCTTCAATGGCCTTGTTGATGATGCGCTTGGCGATGGGCGGATTCTGCTCCAGGAACATCCCCAGGCGCTCGTTGACGAAGGCCTGCACGGTGCCGGCGATGTCGGAGTTGAGCTTGCCCTTGGTCTGGCCCTCGAACTGCGGCTGGGAGAGCTTGACGCTGACCACGGCGACCAGCCCTTCGCGCACGTCGTCGCCGCTCAGGTTCTCCTTCAGGTCCTTGAAGAGGCCGAGCGACTGGCCGATGGCGTTGATGGTGCGGGTAAGCGAGGTGCGGAAGCCGGAGAGGTGCGACCCTCCGTCCACCGTGTTGATGTTGTTNNTTGGCGAAGCTGAAGACGGTCTCCGAGTAGCTGTCGTTGTATTGGAGGGCGATTTCGATCTCGACGTTGTCGCGCATCGCCTCCATCATGATGGGCTTGTCGTGCAGCACGGTCTTGCCGCGATTGAGGTGCTTGACGAACTCGGCAATGCCGCCGGCGTACTTGAACTCTGCACGGCGGGCTTCGCCGGTCTTGGGGTCGGCGGTGCGCTCGTCGGTGAGGGTGATCTCCAGGCCCTTGTTGAGGAAGGCCATCTCGCGCAATCTCTGAGCCAAGGTGTCGTAGTTGAACTCTGTGGCGGCAAAGATGGTTTTGTCGGGCAGAAAATGAATCTTGGTGCCGCGGCGCTTGCTGGTGCCCGCCTGGCGCAGTTCACTGGTGGGATCGCCGCAACTGAAGTCCATCTCCCATGTGTGGCCATCGCGCCAGATCTCGACATTGAA
>PLPA01000246.1 GCA_003159355.1 Acidobacteriaceae bacterium
CTTTTTTACCAATACCTCAACGTTGAGGAGGATTTTGTGCGCGCCCTCTTCACAGGCGGCGAAACCCAGCTGGGCCGTGTCTTTGTGAACGAGAATGCCCTGGCCGGCGACAGCACGCTCTCCGTGCTCGACTACGAACGCGCCAGCGAAGTCATCCGCACCGCCTCATATCGCGGCGTCGGCGCCTGCTATTGCCGGCACAAGATGCAGCATCTGGGCAAAGCCTGCGCCGCGCCCATGGACATCTGCATGACCTTCAGCGGCACCGCGCAGTCGCTCATCAAGCACGGCATTGCCCGCTCGGTGGATGTCAGCGAAGGCCTTGACCTGCTGGATCAAGCCATCGCGCACAATTTAGTCCAGTGCGGCGAGAACGTCCAAAATCAGGTCGCCTTCATTTGCAATTGCTGCGGCTGCTGTTGCGAGGCCATGCTGGCCGCCAAGCGATTCGCCGTTCTCAACCCTATCGCCACCACCAACTTCCTGCCCGCGCTCAACGCCGACTCCTGCAACGGCTGCGGCAAATGCGCCGAGGTCTGTCCCGTCGAGGCCATGGCGCTCGTCTCAGCCGGCGACCCGCACAAGCCCAAGCGCAAAAAAGCGCGGCTGGACGAATCCCTTTGCCTGGGCTGCGGCGTATGCGTCCGCGCCTGCCCCAGCGCATCCATCAAGCTCCACGCGCGGGCCCAGCGCGTGCTGACCCCGGTCACCACCGCTCACCGCGCCGTGCTGATGGCCATTGAGCGGGGCAAGCTGCAGAACCTGATCTTCGACAATCAAGCGCACTGGAATCATCGCGCCATGGCCGCCATTCTGGGCGTGATTCTGAAGCTGCCGCCGGTCAAGCAAATCATGGCCAGCAAGCAAATGAAATCCCACTACCTGGAAAATCTGATGCGCCCCAGAGACTTCGTCCATCTGGCGCATTGAGGAGAGAGTAAGAGGGCAGGGATGCCTCCCCGAGGTAGTATTCTTTTTCTAGCGGGACGGCGGTATAGCGTCCGCTGCAAACTGGCTTCAGGGGAGAAATTTTTGGCAAGCTATCTTGTGACCGGAGTGGCGGGGTTTATCGGCCGCTCGATTGCCGCGGCCTTGCTGGCGCGCGGCGAACGTGTACGCGGCATCGACAGCTTTATCACCGGCAAGCGCTCCAACCTGGCGGGCCTGGAAGCGATGGAGTTCATGGAGGGCGACCTGGCCGATCCGGCAGCCTGCGCTAAGGCCTGCGCGGGAGTCGAGATCGTCTTCCATGAGGCGGCGCTGGCCTCGGTGCCGCGCTCGGTGGAAGATCCTGTGAGCACCAACCGGAATTGCGTGGACGCTACCTTGAATTTGCTGGTGGCCGCCCGCGCCGCCGGGACGCGGAGGGTGATTTACGCGGCCTCGTCGGCGGCTTACGGGGACACGCCGACGTTGCCCAAGCACGAGGGAATGCTGCCCAAACCCATTTCGCCCTACGCCGTGGCCAAGCTGGCCGGCGAGCATTACATGGGCGCCTTTACCCGCGTGTACGGGCTGGAGACGGTGGTGCTGCGCTACTTCAACGTCTTCGGACCCTTCCAGGACCCCACCTCGCACTACTCCGGCGTGCTGGCCATTTTTTGCCGCCGGATGCTGGCCGGAGAGCCGATCACGATCTACGGCGACGGCCAACAGAGCCGCGACTTTACCTACATCGACAACGTAGTCCACGGCAACCTGCTGGCCGCCGCCGCTCCGGCGGAAAAGGTCTCGGGCCGGATGATGAACCTGGCCACGGGCAGCAGCAGTACGCTGAATGAAACCTTCGAGATTCTGCGGGATCTGACCGGCTACCGCGGTCAGCCGGCCTACGAGCCAGCGCGCGCCGGCGATATCCGCGACTCGCTGGCCGATGTTCGCCTGGCCGAAGAACTGCTCGGCTACGCGCCCATTGTGGATTTCCGCGAAGGGCTGCTGCGTACCGTGGAGTGGTACCGGAGCGGGGGCGGAGCGGAGTAAACGGGCAATGAGGCGATAACCAGCCTACGCGTACTGTTGCCGCAGGCTTGAACGGCCAGCTTGAGCATGATGCGCGGCAGATGGCGTCGAGGGCAGTGGACAAGTGATGCGTGATGCGCTACACTTACCATGTGATCAAGAGCTTCCGGCACAGCGGCATCGAAAGGTTTTTCAAGACGGGGAGCAAAGCAGGCATTCAACCCGCTCATGCCGCGAAACTTGCCAGTTTGCTTGTGACGCTTGATTTCGCCAAGGCTGCCGAAGAGATGAATATGCCCGGATTTCACCTTCATCGGTTAACGGGCGATCTTCAACACCATTGGTCTGTCAAGGTTAACGGAAACTGGCGAGTGACTTTTACGTTTGACGGAGAGGACGCAATTCTCGTCGACTATCTGGATTATCACTAGGAGAAAACATGGCGCGAATGTACAACCCACCGCATCCCGGAAAGGTATTGCGCGACGCTCTTGGCGACATTGATGTTACCTCCGCCGCGAAGCTATTGCATATTTCACGCACCACACTCTCCCGCATTCTTAACTGCTCGGCTGGAATCTCGGCGGATATGTCGCTACGCCTCTCCGATGCGCTGGGCACGCACGATAGCCTTTGGTACGAAATGCAGATGAGCTACGATATGTGGCAGGCATCCCACAAGAAGCGGCCCAAGATCGAACGCTTCAAAATCGCTGCTTGACCTCAGCGCATGAGGAGTCAAGAGGGAAGCGTGCAAGCCGGGAATCGACATGGGTGTTTCCTGGTTGCTCCAAGCCGCTGTCGTTGGTCTCTCCGCCGGTCGCAAAGGAGGCCGGATATCACTCTTTGGGTGCGCCGCCCCTACTCTGGTGACGGAATCTCTTGACGGATTGATTTCTATCAAGCACACTGGCGGAGATTCCCTTTGTAGCATTGTTTCGCTTTGAATCCCAGGTTTGCCTCCACCTATTGAAAGTAGGGAGGGAGGTTCCCTGCCTGTGCCGGAAGCAGATCACGTTCCATTCGAATCGCCCCGCGAGCCCGATCCGCGGCCCAGCGCCATTGGGCGCAATTCTCGATCCATTCGCGAGCTAGGCGAGGTGCTGGCCCGCCGCCGGCGCCTGGTTGGCTCGGTGGTGGTGGGATTGCTGCTGGCGTGCCTGCTTTATTGCCTTATCGCCCCTAATCAATACGAGGCCAGCGCCAAGGTCGAAATTCGTACCTCGCCTTCATCCACGCTCAGTCTGGAGGCGGCTGAGCCGATGATTGCAGCCTCGGTTCTCTCCGCGCCGTTGCAGCAGGAGACTCTGGCCAACGTCTTTCGCAGCGACCAACTGGCCTGGAAGGTNNGCGGCTTCGCGTGGGAACTCTGCCGCGCACGCTGATGATTCAGATTCGCTTTCGATGCCGGGACGCGGCGCTGTCGGCCAGCGTGGTGAACGCCTTGATTGCCGCCTACGGCCAGCAGGATGCCGAGTCGCGCGTGCAGGCGACGTTGCAGGCTTCGCAGTGGCTCGATAGCCAGCTCAAGGAGTTGAAGGCGCGCGGCGAGCAGGATCAGTTGCGGCTGGCGGCCTTCCAGCGGGAGCATGGCCTGCTGAATACGCCGGAGATGATGGCCAACGGCCAGCCGGGCGAGACGCAGCACACCTCGGCCTTGCTGGAGCTGGATGAACTGGGCCGCGAGCTGGTGGCGGCCTCCACGGACCGGATTTTGCGCGAGGCGCAATACCGGGCAGCCTCGCAAGGCGATCCGGAGCTGGTTATAGCCTCCGATCCGCGCTTGCAGGCCGAAAGCGGCAACTTCGCCACCGCGCTGCTCCAGCAGATTCACGCGCAGCGCAGCCAACTCGAACAGGAACAGGCGCAGCTCAACATCGAGCACGGCCCCAACTTTCCCCGCGTCGTCGAGGTTCGTCGCCAGTTGCAGGATCTGGAGCGGCAGAAGCAGGCCGAGGACGCCAAGCTGGTGGAGCGCTTCCGCGGCGCATGGCAGATGGCCGTTGACCGCGAGCAACTGGTCCGCAAGAATCTTGAAGAAGCGACCGGCGAAGGCATGAAGGCCAATGAAGCGGCCGCCCAGTACGCGGCGATGCGCGAGGAGGCCACTGCCAGCCAGGAACTTTATGTTCGAGTGCTGGCGAAGGCCGAGGAAGCGGGTCTGGCCGCCGGCATCGAGGGTTCTAATATCTCCGTGGTGGATTATGCCCGCCAGCCGGTGAAGCCGGTGACGCCCGATCTGCCGCTCTACATGGCCATTACGCTCTTTGCCGGCCTCTGGCTGGCAGTGGGAGGCGCGCTCTTGATGGAGTCGATTCGTCCTTCTCGTACTTTTGTGGCGCTGCTGGCGGTGGTGCTGGCCGGCACATTGGCCCACGGCCAAGCTCCTACGCCCAGCACATCCGGGCTGCCCACGGGAGTGGTCCGCATTCCCGCTTCGCAGCAGAACCCCAATTTGCCCAATCCCAAGGAATCGCCTGCAACCTGGGACAGCCCCATCCAGGCCGGGCTGCCGCCTCTGGCCCGCGCGCAGCCGGCCTCGCCGATGCCCGCTCCCATCGCTCCCGGCGATTTCCTCGATGTCAGCGAAGTTCACACCCCGGAGTTCCATTCCGCGGTGCGCGTCTCGCCCTCGGGCACGGTGACGCTGCCCATGATCCATGAAGTGCAGGTGGGCGGGATGGACGAGCAAACCGCAGCGCACGCCATTGAAGCTGCGCTGGTGGCCCAGGGAATGCTGCTGCATCCGCAGGTCTCGGTGCTGGTGACCTCCTACGCCGGGCAGGACGTGAGCGTGCTGGGCGAGGTGGTGCGCCCCGGCGTCTATCCCTACACGCTGCACCATCGGCTGCTGGACCTGATCTCGGCCGCCTCCGGACTGGCGCCGAACGCGGGCCGCCTGGTGAACGTCTTCCACCGCGACGACGCCCAGACGCCGCATCCGGTGGTGCTGGACCCCAGCGGCACCGACACAGAAGCGGACCACAACCCGGAACTTGCACCCGGCGACACCGTTCAGGTCAGCCGTGCGGGCTTGGTTTACGTGGTTGGCGATGTGCAGCGACCTGGCGGTTTTGCCGTCGATCCGGCGCAAGGGCTGACGGTGGTGCAGGCGCTCTCGCTGGCCTGGGGGCCGACGCAGAACGCCGCGATGAGCAAGGCCATCCTCATCCGCGAGCAGAAGGGCGGACGCATTCTGACCAGCCTCAACCTGAAACGGATGCTGCACGGCCAGGAGCCGGACCAGCTGGTGCGCGACCGCGATATTCTCTTTGTACCCGACTCGGCGGCCAAAAACCTGTGGAATCGGACGGTGGAATCGGCCATTCAATCGGCGATTGGCGTTACGATTTATGCTGGGCTGGTCTATTCGCAGAGGTTCTAGACCATTCTCACGTTGCTGTATGCAGGTGTAGTGGCATCCCACCCTAGCCGCAAAAGTGTCAAGAAGCAGGTTCTTCGACTCCGCTGCGCACCGCTCAGAATGACAGCGGCGAGAGTGGGGCACCCAGACCTTACACTATCAGTGAAGATGCTGTAACCTCCGAGGGAATCACTTCTTTGGAAAATAGCTTGAACAGAGATTCCTTCGTACTTTCTTGCAAAATGCAGAACGAGGAGCTTTCGATTGCCTAACTCGACCTTGTACAAACAGCTCGGCCGCATCACATTCCTGCTCTCGTGCCTTTTAGTCGCGGGACTAAGCGCAGCGGCTCTGCGGCTGTTGCAACCTCACGCGGAGAGCCGTCGCGCTTGGATGGCCGTGGGATATTGCCTGATTCTTCTGGGCGTCTTCTGGATCAGGAGCCTGGAGCGCCGCCTGGCGGATGCCGGATTGCCGCGCTGGAGCTTCTGGCCCTACTTCCTGATTGTCTTCACCGGATGCCTTGCGGCGCATGGACTGAAGGTAGCGACGAGCCCGGAGACGCTGGCGCTCTTTCTTCTTCTTCAGCTTCCGGCGGTTCTTTTTGAAAGCAAATCGGCACCTGCCGAGTTATCGCCTGAAGGAGTCAAGCTGCCAGTGAAGCCGGCGCGTCCGGTTACGCCGCTTGGCGCCTTTGAGTTCGCGGTGTTTGTCCTGTTGATCGCCGGCCTATGGCAGGTTCTGCATCTGCTGCGGGGCGACGTCAGCGGCATGGCATACTCGCGGGCCTGGAGGTATGCCCTGGATGCCGGCTCATGGCTGCTTTGCGTGCCATGGTATTTCAGTGTGCGCGGGAGACTCAAGGCTCTTGGCTGGATGTGCTGGACTAAGGTTCTTTGCGTCGTTGTACTTATTTCCTGCTTGCTGATGTTTTACTTTCGAGTTATCACTTTCCCGCAAGCGATTGTTTTGTTTGTTGTTCTCCAGATTCCAGCCGTTTTTCTTCGTCGAGAATTGATTCCAGCGAGATTTTTCGCCGAAGACTCGGATTCCTGAAAGGTTTCGTCTGATGCGCCGCATCGCCTGGCTTCTGTTGCTGCTCTTCGCCTTCGCGATTCCCTGGGAATACTCCCTGGAACTGGGCGCGCCGCTGGGCAACATCGCCCGCTTCATTGGCGTTCTGCTGCTTCTGGTGGCGATTCCGGCGGTTCTTCAGGCCGGCCGACTGCGCTCTCCGGGCCCGATGCAATGGCTGGTAATGGCCTTTTTTCTTTGGTACTCCTGCACCTGCTTCTGGACCATCGATCCGCAGGTGACTGTGGCCAAGCTGCGCGGCTATCTTCAGGAGTTGCTCATCGTCTGGCTAGTCTGGGAGTTTGCCGAGAGCGCCGGCGATCTGCGCGCGCTGTTGCGGGCCACCGTGGCCGGCTCCTGGGTGCTGGCCCTGCTGACGCTAGCGAACTTCGCCACCGCCGAGGCCATGGCCAACCAGATTCGATTTGCCGCCGAGGGACAGGACCCGAATGACGTGGCCCGCTTTCTCAACCTGGGCTTCCCACTGGCGGCGCTGCTGTTGAACAGCGAGCCTCGCTGGCCCTGGCGTCTGCTGGCGGCCGGCTACCTGCCGCTGGGACTTGTCGCCGTCTTGCTCACAGCCTCGCGCGGAGGGTTTCTGGCGGCCATTGTGGCGCTGGCAGGCAGCGGCGTCCTGCTGGTTTATGGAAGACCGCGCAGAGTGCTGGCCGGTGTGCTGACGTTGCCGCTTCTGGCCGCAGGTCTGTGGCTTACTGTTCCTCGCGGAACCTACGAGCGCCTGGCCACCATCTCCGAGCAGCTTCAGGGCGGCGACCTCAACCAGCGGTGGAATATCTGGCGGGCCGGCTGGCAAGCTTTTGCGCGCGCGCCGTTCTTCGGCACAGGGGCGGGCACGTTTGTCAGCGCGGCCGGCGTGGCGCCCATCGATACCGCGCACAACACGGCACTTGCCATCGCGGTCACCGGCGGCCTGTGCGCCCTGTTTCTGGCCTCGGCCATTGTGGCCGTTGCGATTTGGTCGATCACGCAAACCCGCGGGCCGCTCAAGTGGGCGCTGGCCACGACGCTTGCGGTCTGGCTCGTCACTTCGCTGGTAGCCACCGTGGAGGAGAGCCGCACCACCTGGCTGCTGCTGGCGATGATTGCGCTGGCCGGGCGGCTGGCGGTCGAAGAGCCGGAGAGGCTGGCTGCTTGTTTCCCGGCCGCCGTGCCGGGTCCAGAGTTTCAGGGGGCCACTGAGCCGATCCTGTAGACTGGCGGGTAATTCTGACCTTATGTTCCCCATCCCCCAACTCGCGCGGCTCTTCCAAGGCGGCAGCGTCAATCGGCGCATCTTGCGCGCGGCGGCGTCGGTGGCGGCGGCGGGAGTTCTGGTCAAGATTGTCGCGGTGTTCAAGGAGTTTGCCGTCGCCGGAGTTTATGGGCGCTCGGACGCAATGGACGCTTTTCTTGCGGCTTTCCTGATTCCCAACCTGCTCATCAACCTGATCTCGGAGTCGATGAACCAGGCGCTGGTGCCGACGCTGATCCGGGTGAGGGAACGCGAAGGCCACGAGCGGGCGCAGCAACTTCTATCCAGTTCCATGCTCTGGGTCTGTGTGCTGCTGACCGTGGCTACGGTGGTGATGGCTCTGACCGCGCGCGGCTTTTTTCCGCTGATCGCCTCGCACTTTCCTGCGGAGAAACTGGCGCTCTCAATTCGGCTCTTTTACGCACTGCTGCCGGTGGTGCTGATCACCGGAATCGCCACTAACTGCACCGCAGTTCTTAATACCTTTGACCGTTTTGCGCTGCCCGCGCTGGCGCCGGTGGCGACTCCGGCGGCGATTATTCTAGGGGCGCTGCTGCTGGGCGGGCGCTACGGAATCTGGGCGATGGTCTACGCGAACCTGGTGGGCGCGCTGATCCACGCCGGCGCGGTGGCGTGGATGATGGACGCGCGCGGCTATCGCTTTCGGCTCTGGTGGCATGGAGCGACCGAGGCGACAGGCGAGGTGGCGCGGCAGTATGGGCCGGTGCTGCTGAGCGGCGTGGTAGCCTCCGGCGGGCTGCTGGTGGATCAGTCGATGGCCGCGATGCTGCCGGCGGGGAGCGTCTCCGCGTTGGCCTACGCCAACCGCTTTGTGAGCGTGGTGATTACGCTGCTGGCCGGGGCGGTTTCGGCCGCTGTTGTCCCGCATTTTTCGCGCATGATCGCCCACGAGGATTGGTCCGGCTGCCGCCACACGCTGCGCACCTGGGTGCGGCTGACGGCGCTGGTCTCGACGCCCATTGCGCTGGCGCTGATCGCCGGGTCACATCTGCTGATTCGCACTGCTTTTCAGCATGGCGTCTTCGGGCCAAGCGACACGGCGTTGGTGACGCCGGTGCTCATGATGTACGCGATACAGATTCCTTTTTTTGTTTCCAGCCGGGTCTTCTACCGTTTTCTGGTCGCACTGCGCAGAAGCGATCTGATCTTCTATTGCGGCGCGCTGAATCTGGGGCTGGATGTGGTGCTGAACCTGATTCTCATGCGCTGGATGGGCGTGGCGGGAATCGCGCTGGCTACCTCGCTCTGGACCGTCAGCACCTTCCTTTTTCTTTGGTACTGGAGCTGGAAGCTGCTGCCGAAGGGGGAGATTGAGAGGGTATAAGGAGTCTCTTAATGAACAAAGCTGGTTGAGAGTTGAGTTTTCCCCATCCTTTCGCCAAAATATGTGGGGACTGGTTTACCATTTAGCAAGTTAGCCACCGCTTCGCGGTGATCGCGAGTTAGCAAGTTGGCGAGTTTGTTGCAGGCATAACTTACAGAAGCAAGCCGGAATTCTCCCTACGAACAAAGCTGGTTGAGAGTTGAGTTTTCCCCATCCTTTCGCCAAAATATGTGGGGACTGGTTTACCATTTAGCAAGTTAGCCACCGCTTCGCGGTGTTAGCGAGTTAGCAAGTTGGCGGGTTCATTGCCGGCGTAACTCGCAGAAGCGAATCGGGATGCTCTTAACAAATCTTGCTTCGGTCAGCATTCCGTCGGCGGCTCAAGCCGCAGGCTTTGGTCGATCAGGCGCTCATAGGCCTGGATCGCGCGGTCGAGGCGGAAGGCTTCGACAAAGGCATGGGCAAAGCGCTCACCCGGACGCAGCGCATGAAGAGCGGCGAGAAGGGAAGCAGCCAGCGTCTCGGCGGAGATTTCCGGAGCGAGCCAGACACCGGGCTGACCGCGCAGCAGCTCAACCAAACCTTCGCAAGCCGGCAAAGCCACGATGGGCAGTCCCGCGGCAGCCGCCTCCAGCAGGGCGTTGGGGAGGCCTTCATGGCGGGAGGGCAGCACAAAGAGCGTTGCCTCCGGGAAGAGGGACCATGGGCGCGTGACACAGCCGGGAAAGCATACGGCCTCGTCGAGTCCCAGCGCATGGCGCTCGGCCTTCAGCGCAGCTTCTTCCGGACCCGCGCCTGCAATCACCAGACTGGCGCTCGGAAAGTCGTTCCGGACCGAAGCCAAGGCGCGCAGCAGCAGATCGAAGCCCTTTTCCGGCGAGAGCCTTCCAACCGCCAGCAGATGCGGGCCGGGGCCGGTTTGCTGCGCCGGATGCAGGCCGATGGAATGGCGAATCTCCTCCACATCCACCGGGTTGGGCAGCACCGCGAGCCGGTCTTCGGGAAGGCCAAGCTCCTGCGCAAGATCCTCGGCCATCGCCCGCGTCTGGCAGATCACGCGGTCGGCGCGGCGGTAGAGCAGCCGATAGAGCGGACGGGTGGTCAAGGGCAGCCCGCCGGAGTTCAAGGCGGAGGAGACAGTCCCGTTCTGGCGCACCAGGACGCGCGTTCCGGGCGGAAAAAAGGGACGCAGCAGCAGCACGAGGAAATTCAGGTGGAAGATGCCGGAGAGGATCAGGTCGGGCTTCAGGCGGCGAACCAGCCGCAGCAAGCAGAAGGCCCCGGCGCGTACCCTGGGAGCGCCCAGAGCGTGGATTTTAATCCAGGAGGGCAGTTCTTCGCCGCCGGTCTCCGCCTGCGTGATCAGCCCCAGATGCAGCTCGTACTTCTCCGCGGAAAGGCCCCGCGCCAGAAGCGCCATCACGCGCTCCGCGCCGCCGCCGCCGAGATGGGGAATCAACAAGAGTACCCTTGGCCGGTGATTCATAACCTGTGGAAAACCTCCCGGATTTCAGCAAGTATAAGCAATCGTTCATATTATCAGCAATTAAAGTTTATTTTTCCTATGAGCAATTCTGCTCTGACAAGCTAAACCCTATTAATTTTTCCTCAGAATATTGATTTTGTTGATCTCCAGCGGGAGACTCTCTTTTTAGGTCTCCTTCTGCAGGCCACTTCCTGCGTTGTCACGAGGAGAGCGGCTTAGCGGTGAATGGGAGTGGATGTGCCGGGGCATGGGGTTGCCTGGCAACGCATCCAGTAAGCATGAACTCCTGAATCCGTCGAGTCCCTTTCCGTGCGCGTCTTCGATCCGGTTTTATATCGGGACGCGAAGGTCCTTTCTGGGAGGGACTCGTGTTCAAACGCAACATACAGGTAGCGGCTACTGATTTTTTGCCCACATCATTTAGTGTGCGCAACCACTTCTCATCCTCAGCCGCTCATCCGGCTCAGCTGTCCCCATCTTCGCGAAGCCCCCACATCGTCGTCGGCATCACCAGTCCGCAGACCTGCCTGGTGCTGGGCGGCCGCTTGCGCACACTGCGCGAGGCGGGCTTTCGCGTCACGCTGGTTTCAGGCCCCGGCGAGTTGCTCACCCGCACGGCCGCAGAGGAAGAGGTCGAGTCGATTGCGATTCCCATGCGGCGGGAGATTGCGCCGCTGGCGGATATTGTCTCGCTGGCGCGCCTGTGGTGGCTGCTCTACCGGCTTAAGCCGGAGATGACGGAGTTCAGCACGCCCAAGGCCGGGCTGCTGGGCTCCATTGCCGCCCTGCTCTGCGGAGTGCCGACGCGGGTCTATTGCCTGCGCGGGCTCAAGCTGGAAACCTGCACGGGAGTCAAGCGCCGCATTCTTCTGGCCACGGAGAGAGTGGCCTCCGCCTGTTCTCATGCCGTGCTGTGCAATAGCGACAGCCTGCGCAGCGAGGCGCTCGCGCTGGGCTTGGCGCCGGAGAGCAAGCTGCGCTTGTTGGGCAGCGGCAGCAGCAACGGCGTCGATGTGGAGCGCTTCCAGCCGGGGCCGAGCGACCTGCGCGCCCGGCTCGGTCTTCCGCTCCATGCGTATGTTGTAGGTTTTGTGGGGCGATTGACCCGCGACAAGGGGCTGCCGGAGCTGGTGGAGGCATTCGACGCCATCCTGGCCGCAAAGCCGGAGTCGCATCTGCTGCTGGTGGGCTGGTTTGACGCCGCCGAAGATGCGCTCGGAGATGATCTGCGCGCCCGCATACAGAGCCACCCGCGGATTCACATGACCGGGTTTGTCGCCGACACGGCGCCCTATTACCGTGTAATGGACGTGATGGTCCTGCCGACCTGGAGGGAAGGCTTTCCCAATGTCGTTCTGGAGGCCGCGGCCACCGGGATTCCCGTGGTGACCACCTTGTGCACCGGCTCCCGCGACGCCGTGTTGCCGGAGGTGACCGGACTGCTGATCCCCCCAGGCTACCCGGTCGCCATCAGCGAGGCCGTGCTGCAACTGCTGCGCAGCCCGAAACGCCGCTGCCGCATGGGCCTGGCAGCCCGCGCATGGGTTCTCGACCACTATGTCAACGGGCGCGTGCTGGGCCTGACGGTGGGCTACTACCAGAGCCTGCTGGTGCGGAATCTAACGCGAGATTCCAGGGTCGGGCCGGTTTCCACCGGTACCGCGCTCAGTCCGATCTGAGGAAGGGTTCAGGGCTGTATCGGAGGTTCGACAGCATTAGCTGGCGCGCTGCTCTCCGCCGGAGGCGCTTGCAGCGTATGAGCGCCTGCCTCGGCCGCGCGCAGCACGTCGCCGGGAATAATTCCCAGAACCAGCGTGGCCGCAACTGCCAGCAGCAGGGCCGCGCCCACCGCAATACCGACGCGTGGGGCGGGAGCGGAGGAGTTCTGCTCGTCCAGACGCTGTGCGGCGGCCAGAGCCAAACGCAGATAGTACGCGGCGGCCACGCCGGAGTTCAGCAGACCGATAATGACCAGCCAGATTGCTCCTCCGCCGAGCGCGGTTGAAAATGCGGTCAGCTTGCCAAAGAATCCGCCGGTGAAGGGAATGCCGACCAGCGAAGCCAGAAAGAAGATCAGAAGGCTTCCGAGCAATGGCGAGCGGTAGATGAGTCCGCGAAAATCGTCGATCAGCGGCAGCTTCTCGTCGTAGCCGCTGGCCAGCGTAACCACCGCAAAGATGCCCACGTTCATTGCCGCGTAGGCCGCGATGTAGAAGCAGGCGGCCATGATGCCGTCGTTGCCCAGGCCCGCGAAGGCGGCCAGCAGGTAGCCGGCGTGGGCGATGGACGAGTAGGCCAGCATGCGCTTCACGTTCGTCTGGCGCAGCGCGGCCAGGTTGCCCACGGTCATCGAGAGCACGGCCACCACCCACAGCAGCGGCGACCAGACCGGGCGCAGCGTGGGCAGCATCTCGTAGACCACGCGCAGCAGCAGCGCGAAGGCCGCAGCCTTGGGCGCGGTGGAGATCAGCGCCACCACCGGCGAGGGCGCGCCTTCGTAGACGTCCGGCGTCCACACGTGGAAGGGCGCGGCGGAGACCTTGAAGAGAATGCCCACCAGCATCAAGCCCAGCCCGGCCAGGATCAGCGAGTGATTTGGCGCGGTGGGGGCAAGGCGGGCGATCTCGTACATCTCGGTTGTGCCGGTGGCGCCGAAGATCAGCGCGATGCCGTAGAGCAGAAAGGCTGTGGCGAAGGAGCCGAGCAGAAAATACTTGATCGCCGCTTCNNTCCAGCGCGATGAAGACCAGCAGCAGCTCGACCGCGCCGGTGAGCAGGCACATTCCCACTGCTCCGAAGACAACGAGCGCGTAGAACTCGCCCTGATGATGGCTCTCTTCGGGGAGCGTGTCCAGAGAGAGCAGCAAGGCCACCAGCACGAGGCCGCAGATGAGCACGTGGAAGAAGACAGTGAAGGCGCTGGTCTCGACCGTGCCGGAGAAGCCGGTGCCCATCGGCAAGGAAATCTGCCAGAGGCTAGCCCACAGCGCGAAGGTGGTTCCGAGAGCGGCGACCCAGCCCAGCGGACGTCGCGCCCAGCGAGGGGGCAGGGAAGCGTCGAGCAGCATCACCAGTACGCCGGTCAGCGTGAGGATGACTTCGGGAAGGATGCGATAAATATCGGGAACAGGATTCACCGCTGGCCCTCCCTATGGATTAATATTGATTGTGGAGGATGCGGACCGGTCTGTATGGTTGGCAGCCAGAACATCGGCGCAACTCCCATGACCAGCATCAGCGCGGCCAGAGGCCACAGGATGGCCAGCTGACCAAAATGCAGGTCGTCAGGCGGCGTCGAGACGGCCAGCTTGCTCTCTGGGCCAAAGAAGAGCCGCTGGACCAGCCAGAGCATATAGGCCGCGCCCAGAATCACGCCCAGCGTGGCGACGATGGCCCAGCCTTTGCTGAGGCCGGTAAATGTGCCAAGAAGAATCATGAACTCGCCGACGAAACCGCCCAGCATCGGCAGGCCGATCATCGCGAGAGATGCGAAGACAAAGAAGGTGGCCGTGCGCGGGAGCTTCGCGGCCAGGCCGCCATAGGTGTTGATCTCGCTGGTTGCATAGCGGTCATAGAGCAGGCCCAGCAAGAGGAAGAGCGCGCCGTCCACCACGCCGTGATTCAAAATCTGATAAACTGCGCCCTCCCAGCCGGTCAGCGTGAGGCCGTAGATGCCCAGAGTAATCAGGCTCAGATGGCTCAGCGCGGCAAAGGCCATCAGCCGCCAGAAGTCGCGCTGCACGAGAGCTAGGCAGGCGCCGTAAAGAATGCCGATGACCGCGAGGCCCACCAACAGCGGAGCCACAGCCCGCGCCTGCGTGGGAAAGAGGCCGATGTGAAAGCGCAGCATAGAGTACAGGCCCAGCTTGCCGGCGACGACCATCGCGAGTGCAACGGGTGCTTCACTGAAGGTGTCGGCGAGCCAGCCGTGCAGCGGGAAGACTGGAACCTTGACGGCAAAGGCGAAGAGAAACGTTAGAGCCACCCACCACACCGCGCCGGCGGGCAGTGCTCCGCTTGCAACCCATAGCTGGAGAGTCGCGAAGTCGAAGCTGCCGGTCCGCGCGTAGAGCCAGAGAATCGCGACGAGCAAGGGCGCTGAGGGAATGAACGTGAAGAGGAAAAACTTGAGCGCGGCCCTGGGTCCGTCCTTGCGGCCGTACATCGCGATGAGGATCGCCATCGGCACAAGCGACAGCTCCCAGAAGCCATAGTAGAGGATCAGATCGAGCGAGAGGAAGACGCCGAACATTGCAGTCTGCTGAACGAGGAAGAGTGCGAAGAAAACTTTGCGGCGTTCGCGGATGGCGTTCCAACTGGCGACGACTCCGATAGGAGCGAGCAGGCCAACGAGCACGACCAGCCAAAGACTCAGGCCGTCCACGCCCAAGTGATAGAAGATCGCGGGCTTCTCGATCCACTGGAGATTGACGACAAACTGGAAGCCGGTCTGCGCTTTGTCGAAGTGCGCGGGCAGGTGCAGCGTCAGGCCGAAGGTGGCGAGCGTGGTGAGGAGCGCGATCCAGTTGGGCAGCTTGGCGCGGTCAGGCACGAGCAGGACCAGCAGCGCTCCGGCCAGCGGAAGCAGCAGGATCAACGTGAGAATCGAGTTGTTGATTTCGGTCATTCTCTCAATGCCCCGCCACGCCAAGATGAATTGCCGCAAGGTAAGCCAGCACCGTTGTCCACGGAACCAGCAGGAAGAGCAGCACCGCCGCCGCGCCCGCGGCCAGCCACGCCGCATAGGAGCGCAGATTGCCCGATTGCCAGCGTTGCAAGATCGCTCCGGCAAAGGTGGCCATGCCGCCGAGCAGCCACGCCGCGCCGCCTAGTATGCCCACGTCCACCACCCATTCCAGAAATACTTTGGAGAAGCCTAGCAGCGGCTTGACGACTGTCGCTCCATAGAACTCGTCGACAAAATATTTGTTGGCCAGCAGCTTGTACCCACTGGGTAAAGCAGCGGCTAAACTAGCCGGACGAGCCGGCTTGCGCCTGTAGAACTTGTCGGCGATCAGCCAGCCTTCCAACGCGACAAGAACAGCCACGATGCTCAGGACGGTCTCCAACGAAAGAGAATACTGCGTATAAGGAATGAGGAGACGCCAACTGTTCGTCTCCGCGACTCTCGCGCCGAGGACAGGAGCGAGAAATTCGCCGAAGCCGTAAAGCCAGATCCAGCCGCCACAGATGGAAAGAGCGGCGAGAATCAGCAGCGGACCGCGCATCGACCATGGGCTTTCATGGGGGTGAACTTCCGGGCTGCGCGATGTGCCCATGAAGGCCAGATACCACAGGCGGAACATATAAAACGCGGTCAGCAGCGCGGTTATAAGTCCGACAGAATAGAGAATCTTGCCGTTGGTTCCCTGGTTAAACGCCGCATACAGGATTGCGTCCTTGGAAAAGAATCCGGCGAAGGGTGGAATTCCGGCGATGGCCAGAACGCCCACCGTTGTGACGGCGAAGGTGATCGGCAGCTTCCGCCACAGGCCGCCCATCTTGCGCAGGTCCTGCTCGCCGCCGATCGCGTGAATCACCGAGCCCGCCGCGAGGAAGAGCAGCGCCTTGAAGAACG
>PLPA01000120.1 GCA_003159355.1 Acidobacteriaceae bacterium
ATGGGCTGCGGCTCGTCGGCGGCGGGACGGCTGGCGGCGATTGCTTTGGCGGTGCATTTTGGCCGCCTGGGATGGAGTTCGAAGCGGATTCTTGAAGAAGCTTCGGCGCTGGAAGGCCATCCGGATAACGCCTCGGCCTGCTGGCTGGGCGGATTTGTGGCCGCTGCCTGCGAGGGCAATTGTGAGGAGAGGCGCATCCACCTGGCTCGCGTTACGCCCCCAGCCGAGTGGCGGGCCATCGTGGTACTGCCCAGTGAGCCGTTGGCGACCAGCAAGGCGCGCGCCATGCTGCCAGACTGCTACCCGCGCGCCGACGTGGTGGCCAACATTCAGTCCGCGGCGCTGCTGGGGCTGGCCTTTGCTCAATCGCGCGGCGACCTGCTGCGCATCGCCATGCAGGACCGCATTCACCAGCCCTATCGCGCGCCATTCTGCACCTTGCTGCCGCAGTTGCTGCCACTGGCCGGAGAACACGGCATTCTGGGAGCGGCTTTGAGCGGCGCCGGACCCTCGGTCCTGGTGATTGTCGGCAGCGAGGCGAGCGCCCCCGAAGCGTCGGCTGCCATCCGCGCGGCTGTGCAAGGGGTCACGGAGCCGGAACTCAAGCTCTGCCGGTTTGAGCCGGTGGGAGCAAACCAATCCTATGAGACGGCACACCCGTTCCAAGCCTTGACATGAGAGCCGCTGTTACGGCTGGTACAGTACTTTTCAGTGAAAATAAATGTGAAAATGTTACTTTTTTGCGACACAATTCTCGATGTGCATATTACTTTTTTAATTACTCAAGATTGCTTGCTATTCGGCCTGGAAACACCTACATTTTCACCGTGGGCAGTTCTGGGGGAGGGCTGCTCTAGCGCCCGCGATCCCATAGGGATCCGGGCGCTTTTAATTGCCCGTCCTTCAACACAGACATTTTATTTACAGCATCTTACGGAGAATTCCTGCCTTGTTTCGGTCTGAGCGGCTCCGTTTTCTATTGACGATCATGGAGCGGTTTGCGACTTTACCTCCCGCTGGCGCATCCCATAAAAGCCCGGTAACCGCGTACACTGGATGCAGGCGGTTGCCGCAAGGAGGATCATGTCTGGAGTAGGAGTTCTGGAAGTCAATGATGCAACGTTCGACCAGGAGGTGCTCAAAAGCGAGCTGCCGGTGCTGGTGGATTTCTGGGCCGTATGGTGCGGCCCCTGCAAGGCGATTGCGCCGATCATCGATGCGGTCGCGGCCAAATACGCCGGCAAACTGAAGATGGCCAAGGTGAATGTGGACGAGAATGGCGCTACGCCCTCGCGCTTCGGCATTCGCGGCATTCCGGCTTTATTGTTATTCAAAGGCGGCAAGGTGGCCGATCAGGTCGTGGGCTTTGTTCCCCAGGACGTGATCGAAGAAAAGATCAAGAAGCTGCTAGCGTAATCGAAAAGCAGGGAATAGGGAACAAGCGGTCGTCGTCGCTAAGAAAAAGCATTCATTCACTCTCAGCGCGCCGCAGCTCACGGATCTGCCTAGCTGCGGCTTAATGTTTCCTGTTCCCTAATCCCTGTTCCCTCGCATCACCTGTACTTACGCAGCACGCCCAGCACGCGGCCCTGAATGGCCACCTGCGCGGCGTTGACGATGATGGGGCCCATCTCGATGTTGGAGGGTTGCAGCCGAACCTGAGAGCCCTCGGCATAAAAGCGCTTGAGCGTGGTCTCGGAGCCGTGCAGCAGAGCCACGACGATCTCGCCTTGGCGCGCCGTGCGGGTGCGCTCCACCAGCACATAATCGCCGCTGATGATGTGTTCGTCGCGCATGGAGTCGCCGCGCACTTCGAGAGCGAAGACGTCGCGGTTGCCCACCACGTCGTGCAGCGAGATGCTCTCCTCATGCTCCAACGCCTCCACCGGCATACCGGCGGCGATGCGCCCCATCAAAGGCAGACGGTCGCTCGTACGGGTTCGGGTACCCGGCGGCAGCACCTCAATGGAGCGGCTGCGGTTATGCACGCGGTCCAGCAACCCCTTCTTTTCCAGGTTGGTAATGTGCTTNNAGAATCTCTTTTTGCCTTCGGGTGACAGCCATGGACGCATTATAGCGAATAAACGGCGAACTGCAACAAAATATTTTTTGCTGTCTCGAATCTGGTTCCGACGCAGTAAACAAGGGGCGAAATGGATGGAAAGCAGCGCGGTTACGTTCCGCTCGCTCCCGATGCTGAGTCAGTAGGGTGTGCGCAGTGCAGGGCAACGCCCGCGGCGAGCCAATTTCAAAGGGGGCCAAAGAGGGTGCACGACTAAAAAAACAATCGGATTCTGCCGATAAGCCCAAGTGATCTCCCGCGCATTGGTTCGACGCGAACGCAGTCAAATCCTAATCTGAGGGCACATGATCTCTATCAAGAAATACCTTGACGCAGCGTGGGCTGACTCTACAGCCTGCGACGAGACGGAGGAAACGAATCTAGCCTCTGCGGCCATTGCAGCGTATCGCTCGGCCTTGTCGGAGATAGGAGAGTGCAGTCTGAAAGCTTGTCCAGCACTCGGAAACGGCCTGAGACAGGGTCTGGGAAAGCTTGAGGCGGGCTTATCGGCCACGATGGACCCCGAAGCCGTCAAAGGCACTGAAAAGAAGGTTCAGGAGCAGTTGCAGGATTGGGGAAAGAAGACAGCCGCCCACTATAGAAAACAGACCGGCGAGGTGAAGGATCTGCTGATCGTGATGGCGCGCACGGCCGAATCGGTCGGCGAAAGGGACCAGCGCTGCGCTGGCCAGATGAACGACGTCACATCCCGGCTGAAGACGATTGCAAGCCTGGAAGACCTGACGCAAATCCGCTCCTCGATCGAAAAGAGCGCGGCTGAGTTGAAGACCTCGATCGACCGAATGACGGCGGAGGGCAAGGCGGCGATCGAAGAACTCAAGGCGGAAGTCACGACCTATCAGGCGAAGCTGGAAGAGGCCGAACTGATTGCATCGCGAGATGCACTGACCGGACTCGGCAGCCGCCTGTGGGTGGAAGGCCAGATTGAGCGCAAGATCAAGGCCGGCGAACCTCTTTGCGCAGCGATCATCGACATCAACGGTTTCAAGCCGATCAACGACGAGCACGGGCACTTGGCGGGAGATGAGGTGCTCAAGCAATTTTCAGCCGAGCTTCAGTCGGTCTGCCGAAACACGGATCTGATTGGCCGATGGGGCGGAGATGAGTTCATCGTTCTACTGGATTGCAATCTGTCGAAAGCAACGGTGAAGATCGACCGGCTCAGGGACTGGATCTGCGGAAGCTACAAGATCCACGGAAGGAATGGCCCCACCAAGCTGCGTGTGGACGCATCGATCGGGTTGGCGGAACGGCTGCAATACGAGTCGATGAAGGGGCTTCTGGCGCGAGCCGATGCCGCGATGTACCAGGACAAGGCCGCCTTCAGAGCCAGAGCAGCGGCTTCAACACCGTAAGCGCAAGCAGAGCCGGTCGCGCTCGGCTTCGAACTCGATCACGGCATCAAACCGCGATCAGAATCCTTTTTATTGCATGCCATAAGGACTGACCCGTTCTGGGACAGTTCCGCCTCCTGTGCCATTCATGGAATCAACCCCACCACATTCTTCATTTCCACTATTGAGTTCCATCCCCCGTCGCGTGAAGGTTAAGTGGAACCGTCCGTTAGGGCACGCTAAGCCGGACGGTTAGAGAACGTGAAGCAGGCAGGCGTCGCGAGTTGAGGGCGCTGCCGAGCAAGAAGGACTGCCATGAGATTATTGATCGCCGAAGATGACCGGGCGCTGGGGTTATTTCTGAGCCGCGGTTTAGAGGCTGATGGGCACTGTGTCCGCCTGGCCTACGATGGGGCCGCAGCGGTGGAGGCATTTCGCCAGGAGTTGCCTGACCTGACCATTCTCGATCTCAATATGCCAATCAAGGACGGGGAGCAGGTGCTGGAAGAGGTGCGCGCGATGGACTCGGATCTGCCGGTGCTGGTTTTGACCGCCCGCCAGGAGGTGGACACGCGCGTCCGCTGCCTGGACCGCGGGGCCGACGACCTGATGATCAAGCCCTTCAGCCTGCATGAACTGCGGGCCCGCTGCAGGGCGCTGTTGCGGCGCAAGCGCGAGGTGCGCCTGCTGCTGCGCGCCGGCGATCTGGAACTGGATCGGCTGGACCACACCGCGCGCCGCGCCGGTCAGTCAATCCTGCTCACCAACAAGGAGTTCGCTCTTCTTGAGCACCTGATGCTCAACCGCGGCCAGTGCGTCTCGCGGGTGGAGCTGCTGGACTCGGTCTGGGATCTGGAGCCG
>PLPA01000144.1 GCA_003159355.1 Acidobacteriaceae bacterium
CTGCGCGTGCGCCATCACGGCGAACTGGCCCGCGTCGAGCTGGCCCGCGCCGAGTTGCCCCGCGCCCTCACGATGGAGATGCTCGACGCCATCACCGCCGCTCTCAAGTTGGCCGGCTTTCAGTACGTGACGCTGGATTGCCAGGGCTTTCGCTCCGGCGCGATGAATGCCGTCTTGCCCGTCGAAGTGCTGGCGCGGCGCGGCGCATTGCCGGCAGTTTAGAATCACATTGCGATGAGAATTGGCTACTTAGAGTGTTTTTCCGGCATCAGCGGCGATATGCTGCTGGGCGCGATGGTGGACGCGGGCGTTTCTTTCGACTGCCTTGAGCGGACGGCGGCCGCGCTCGGCGTGGGCGCGCGCCTGGAGATGCGCAAGGTGAGCCGCGGCGGCCTGGCTGCTACCAAGGTGGACGTGATCACAGACGAGGGATCAGGGGTCAGGGATCAGGGATCAGAGGGAACAGGGAACAGGGAACAGGGAACAGAAAACAAACACAGCCATGAGCATGGGTACAGCCTTCACAACCACGAGCATCGTGAACACGAGCATGAGCACCATCATTCCGCGCACACCCACGCGCCGCACCGCTCCCTGTCGGCGATTGTCGCCATCATTCGCTCCGCGCCGCTCACAGAAGCGGTGAAAGAGCGCGCCATTCGCGCCTTCCAACAACTGGGCGAAGCGGAAGCCGCGATTCATTCCGTCCCCGTCGAAGAGGTACACTTCCACGAGGTGGGCGCGGTGGACACCATCGTCGATATTGTCTGCGCCGCCGCGGGCGCCGAGGCGCTCGGTGTGGAGCGCTGGCTGGCTTCGCCACTCAACGTGGGTAGCGGAACCGTTGTTTGCCAGCACGGCACGCTGCCCGTGCCCGCTCCGGCCACGCTGGCTCTGCTGGGCGATGCGCCGGTCTACGCGGCCGGCGAGCCGATGGAGCGCGTGACTCCGACTGGCGCGGTGCTGCTGCGGATGCTCGATGTGCGCTACGAAAAGCTGCCCGCTGTGCGCATCCTGAAAACCGGCTACGGCGCGGGCGGACACGAGACGCACGGACAGCCCAATCTGCTGCGTCTGCTGATCGGCGAAGGTAGCTCCGATGAGGCCACCGAATCCATTGCGATCATCGAAACGGTGATTGACGATTGCAATCCGCAGTTGCTCGCCTACGTCAGCGAGAGGCTGCTCGAAGCCGGAGCCTGGGACGTCTACCGCGTCTCGGTGCAGATGAAGAAGGGGCGCAGCGGCGTGCAGATGACCGTGCTTTGCCGGCCTGATCTCGTCCCCGCGCTGCAAGAACTGCTCTTCCGCGAGACCACCACCATCGGCCTGCGCTGGCGACTGGAGAACAAGGTCGCGCTGGCGCGCGAGTTTGCTGAAGTCGAAACCGGCTGGGGCAAGGTGCGCATCAAGGTCGCCCGCCTGCCCAACGGAATCATCGCCAACGCCTCGCCGGAGTACGAGGATTGCCGTGCGCTCGCTACACAACATTCGGTCCCACTCAAGCAGGTGATGGAAGAAGCGATGCGGGCCTACGCAGTCACGAAGGAGAGTCTCTGATGGATCGCGCCAGGATCGAAACTCTGCTGAATGAAGTCCGCGCGGGCCGCACCGAAGTCCCGGATGCGCTAGACCGCCTGCGCGATCTGCCCTTCGAGGACATTGGCTTCGCCAAGCTCGACCACCACCGCTCTCTGCGCACCGGAATGCCGGAGGTGATCTTCGCCGCGGGCAAAACCGTCGCGCAGGTGGCCGCGATCTTTGCCCGTATGGCCAGCGCCGGCGGCAATGTGCTGGCCACGCGCGCGACGCGGGAAATGTACGAGGCGGTTCTCGCGGTCGAGCCGCGCGCCGAGTTTCATGAGACCGCCCGCGCCATCACGCTCACGCAGACCGCGGCCACGCCCGGCAAGGGAACCATCGCCGTAGTCTGCGCCGGAACCAGCGACCTGCCGGTGGCCGAAGAGGCCGTGGTGACGGCGCGCCTGATGGGCAATACTGTTGAATTAATTGCGGATGTGGGTGTGGCCGGCATTCATCGCCTGTTGGCGCAAAAGCATAGCCTGCAATCGGCGCGCGTGCTGATCGTCTGCGCCGGCATGGAGGGCGCGCTGCCCACCGTCGTTGGCGGACTGGTCAACGCGCCGGTGCTGGCCGTGCCGACCAGCATCGGCTACGGCGCGTCGTTTGGAGGCGTGGCGGCGCTGCTGGGTATGTTGAACACCTGCTCGCCCAACGTCTCGGTGGTCAACATCGACAACGGCTTCGGCGCCGCCTGCATCGCCTCGCTCATCAACCGGCTGTAGTGCTAGTGCTTAGACCGAATGATTTGGTAATTGCTCCCAGACAAGCGCGGACGAGGATGTCCGCGCTACAGCCGGCCGGGAGGCCGGCGCTACATTCTGGCAATTACCAATTCTTGCGGTCACGGTATTAGCTGGATTTGCTCCCCACCGCCAGCAAGGTCTGGAACTGCGGCGTCTCCGGCTCCTTGTGGACGACCGACGTTTGCGGATTCACAAAGCCGGCTTTCTCCAGCATCGTTTCCAGCTCCGCTTCGCTGAAACCCAGCCACTCGTCGGCGTAGATCTCGCGCGCCTCCTCAAAGCGGTGCTTGAGCAGGTCGAGGACGACGATGCGGCCGCCGGGGACAAGAATCCTCCAGGCCTCCTGAATGGCGCGCTCTGGGTGAAGGGCGTGATGGAGCGACTGCGAGAAGAAGACCAGATCGACGGCGCGGTCTTCGATGGGAAGCTCTTCCATGTCGCCCAGCCGGTACTCGACGTTTTTTACGCCATGGCGCAAAGCCTGCTCGCGGCTGACCTCGATCATTTTGGAGGAGCTGTCGACGGCGATCACTTTGGTTGCTCTTTGCGCCAGCAGCAGCGCAAAGGCGCCCTCGCCGGCGCCCAGATCGGCAATGACCATCGGCGGCATCAACCGCAGCAGCGCCTCGGCCATGCCCTTCCATGATCTTCCGGGAACGTAATCCTTGCCGAGGCGACCGGCCACGCTGTCAAAGAAGGCGCGCATCTTGTCTTGTCTTTTTATGACCACGCGACGCATCGAGCTCTGATCGGGTTCCGCTTCGGGAATCTGCTGGCGCGCCTGACCGAGCAGCTTCATTAAAAGGTCACCCGCACCGGAGGCGCCGGCCTGTAGCTTGTAAAGGCTGCTCTTGCCGGTGCGGCGGTCTTCAACGAGTCCGGCCTGCTTCAATTGGGAGAGGTGCGTGGAGATGGTGCTTTGGCCCATCGCCAGAATCTCCTGCAACTCGGCTACGGAGAGTTCCTCAGCCGCAAGCAGCAACAAAATGCGGAGCCGGTTGGGGT
>PLPA01000243.1 GCA_003159355.1 Acidobacteriaceae bacterium
GGTTCACGCTGGATCACCGGCGCGGAGATCAAGAGTTGCTCAGCCGCATCGGACCCACTCTCGCACAGGAGACGCCAACACCGTCAGACTTGCGCCTTGGGATGCATTGCTCTATGGTAATTGCCGCGAGCGTTTGGGGGCAATCGCTTGCAGTGAACGGGCGGCAAAGGCAGGTGAGGTGAAATTTCCGCGCGGTGAGCGGAGATTGCGTCAAATCAATTCAATGGAAGACATATGAAAGCAAGGGCTGCTAAGTACAATGCTTCTGCGCTTCGACGTAGGCCCGGAGAACGGCGTTCATGCGGGTCAGGTGTCCTTTGCCGCGCGCCCGGAACCATTCGACCACGTCGCTGTCGAGGCGCAGGTGAACAGAGGTTTTTCCAGCCGGCATCACCACCGGCGCGGCTCGCCAGAACTCCGCGCCCAGCGATTCAGCTTCCGGGGCATTCGCGCTGGTGCGGTCCTCGCCGCGTTCGCGCATGGCACTGATCTCACTAAGCGAATGTCTCACGATTGATTATGTACACAAATGTGGATACAAATCAACTCAATGATCCGCGTGTTGGCTTGACGCTGATTGAGGCCATCGCAAAGCGGGCCGCAGCCATGTGCATGGGCAGCAGGGTGGGCCACCAGCCGGCGCGCAGGCCATAGTAGCGCACCGCCAGGCAAGCGCCCACGGCCACCACCAGCACCAGCAGAATCACGCCGATCCAGCGCAGGCGATTTTCCATTGCTTCGCTGCGCTGGATGCGCGCCTTGCCCACATTCGAGGCAAACTCCAGCCAGTCGCGGTCCTCTTCGACCATCTGCCCGCTGGCGGCATAGGCCTTGAGAAACCGCTCCGTCCATTCGCTCTGGTCGAGGCCGACTGCGCTCGCGTAGCCGCGCACGATGCCCTTGTTCAGAATCCCGCCGGGCAGCAGGCGGAACTTCTCCTGCTCCAGCGCCTCAAGGTACCGGGGGCTGATCTTGGTGACCGCCGTGATGTCTTCCAGCGCAATGCCGCGGGAGATCCGCTCCTTGCGCAGGTCTTCTCCAAAGTTGCCCATCGCCTACCAGAAACCGGTTCGAGTGCCGAGCATGAATACCCCATTCACAATAAACCCGGATGCCGCTTCGGTCAAAGGACGGAAACCATTTTCCCTTTCTTTTCAGCAAGCTGCGGATTTTGGACTTAAATCGTTCGATTTGGACGGCTCCTCCTCTCCACGTCTCGCCAGCCCAGGGCTGTTACCCTGAAAGCGAGGGCATTTTTCAAGCGCCTTCGAGCCTCTGGGAGCCAGGATCGGTAATGAACAAGCTCATCTTCGCCAATCTGCTGCACCGGCCGCTGCGCTCACTCATCAGCGTTTTCGCCGTGGCTATTGAAGTCATCATGATGCTGACCATCATCGCCATTATGGTGGGCCAATTGACCGGGCAGAAGCGGATGAACAACGGGATCGGCGCCGATCTGATTGTGCGCGCCAGCAACGCCATGATCTTCAACGGGATCAACGGAGCGGTCATTCCCGTCAAGATGGAGGGGATTTTGCGGGCACTGCCGCATGTCGCCGTGGCCACGCCGGTCAATCAAAAGCTCTCCATGGTCGATGGGTTGGAGGTACTGTGGGGAATCGAATACCCGACGTATAGCCAATTGAGTCCATTCGTTTTTGTATCGGGAGGTCCGCCGCAGAAACCGGACGATGTCATCGTGGACGATGTCTTCGCAACCACGGGCAATGGACATCGTGTCGGCGATACGATTCTTGTTGAAAAGCGTCCCTTCCGAATCGCGGGCATCTTCGAGCACGGCAAAGGCGGGCGCAAATTGATCTCCATTGACGCCATGGACGATATTACCGGTACGCCGGACAAGGCCTCGGCCTTTTATCTGAAGGCGGACTCTCCGGAAAATATCGCGCTGATCACCAAGGAAATTCATGCCGTCCGAGGCCTCGAAGACTATCAGGTGATGACCATGGAGGAGTGGTATTCCCTGATGACGCCGGACCATATTCCCGCGCTGAATATTGCCATGCGCGTGGTGATCGGGATTGCGGTCATCATCGGCTTCCTGGTGATCTTCCAATCCATGTACACGTCGGTGCTGGAGCGCACGCGCGAGATCGGTATCCTCAAGTCGATGGGCGCCTCCAATCTGACCATCGTCGGCGGGGTGCTGCGCGAGACGGCGCTGCTGGCCATAGGCGGAGTCGTGGTAGGCGTTGCGGCCTCGCTTGCCGTCAAATCAGCGCTGGCGCATTGGATTCCCACCCTCTATCTGGATATGAATGCAACCTGGATCGCCACGGGCGCGGCCATTGCATTTGTCAGTTCCGTCTGCGGCGCGTTCTACCCGGCCTGGATGGCCGCGCGCAAGGATCCCATCGACGCACTGGCCTACGAGTAGGATTTCTTCGATCAGAGGGTTGCAATGAGCGTGTGCCGCTGCCAGCACTCCCGGCGGCTAGGCGGGTATTGCCGCGTCCTACACCACTCTGATTGCGCTTTCACTCTTCATGATTCCCAGGCCTCAATTTCCGAGACCTGGGAGTCCGGGTGATGCAGAACAAACTAAGAGATTTGATGAGCGCCATCGGAAGCATGGCAGATGTGAATCTCCGGCTTGATGCCGGTTTTTGCGGCATAACGCTTGCCTAGCTCCTCGGCGAAGGCTTTGGCCTTGTCCTGCTCGACGAGATTAACCGTACAGCCGCCGAAACCGCCGCCGGTCAGGCGCGCGCCGATCAGGCCGGGAAGCTCATTGGCGAGATCGACCATCAGGTCGGCCTCGGCGCAACTGCCCTCGAAGTCCTTGCTGTAACTGATGTGCGCTTCGGCCATCAGGCGGCCCACTTCCTTCATGTCGCCCCGGAGCAGAGCCTCGCTGGCGGCCACGGTGCGCAGGTCCTCGCTGATGACGTGCTTGGCCCTCAGGAACGACTTGGGCTCCATCTCATTGCCCCACTTGGCCAAATCCTCCAGCGTTGCGTCACGCAGGAAGGGCACTCCCCCGCGATGGCCGTTGATGATGGCGCAGGCGGCCTCGGACTCGCGTCGGCGCGTGGGATAATCGCCGCCTGCAATCGAGTGCTTGACCATGGTGTTGGCGATGACGAGGGCTACGTCTGCCGGAAGCGGCGCGAGACGGAAGCTGAGGTCGCGGCAATCGAGCAGTAGCGCGTGATTCGCCTTGCCGTTGGCGGAGATGAACTGGTCCATGATGCCGCAGTTGGCGCCGACAAACTCGTTTTCGACGCGCTGGCAGAGGCGGGCGAGGACCGGGCCGGGATAGCTGGCGCCGATCAGCGACAGCACGGCCAGAGCGGTGACGACTTCCAGCGCGGCGGAGCTGGAGAGGCCGGAGCCGAGCGGCACATCGCCCCAGATGCTCAGGCTGAAGCCGGGAATCTTGTGGCCTTCGCCGGCGAGGATGGCGACGACGCCCATCGGGTAATCGCTCCAGTGCTTGCCGGCCGCGGGCTTGGCGGCGGCGTCGAAGGTCTTTTCTTCGCCGTAGTTCTCGGCCCAGATCACAATTTTACCGTCCGTTCGCGGAGAGATGGCCGCGAGGGTGGCGAAGTTGATGGCCACGGGCATGACAAAGCCCTCGGCGTAATCGGTGTGCTCACCGATCAGGTTGACGCGGCCGGGGGCGACAAAGATCGCGGGTTCCGCGTGGAAGCGGGCAAGGTGCTTTGAACGTAAGGCAATTGGATCATGCATACAGGTCACACTCCAAAAGAGAAAAGCAGGTTGAGTTTGAAATCTTCTCCATCTTCTCGTTCAATACGAAGATGAGATGGGTCAACAATTAGCGAGTTAGCGGGTTCATTACTTGCGTAACTTTGCAACAGCAAGCCGGGCTGCTCCTCATAAACAAGGCCAGTTCATGCTCGAGGATTCCCACCCTAGCCACAAAAACAAGAACGTGGCGAGGGTGGTGCACCCAGATTCATCCTGCTTCCAAGACTTCCGCGCAGGCCACTGTCAGTCTCTCCCAGATTGCGTCCAGCCATGCCTCGTGCTCGGGCTTCATCAACACCGAGCGCAGGCAGGTGACCAATCCCGCGCCGTTTGCCGGTTCAGAAACCTCCGCGGGCTGAAACCATCTCAGCGGCAATTCTACTAGGGCCAGATGCAAATCCCGAAGGGCGCAGGCCGCAAAGATTTTTTGCGCCAGTTCCGAGGCTTGCTCGGGCGTCTCGGCCTTCGCCTTCCACACCACAATATCCAGCTCCGGGCCGCCGCCGGCAAGCGCCTGGAAGTGCCCGAACTGGTCTTCCCTCAGCCGCCGGTCCAACTCCAGGGCCGCCGCACGGCCGCGAGCGAGGCCATGGGCAAACGCGCCTCCCGGCACAGGCGGCAAGAGCTTCTGCGTGGCCCACAAAGCCACCGCCGAGGCACCGGCCCGCGAACACTCCAGACTGATCTCGCCAAGGTGCAACTGCTTGGACGTGAAGTAGGTGTAGGGCGAGTCGTGCTTGTAGAAGCGTCCCACCGACGGGTCGCGAAAGAGAACGCATCCGCAGCCGTAGGGCTGCAAGCCGTGCTTGTGCGGATCAATCACGATCGAATCGGCCTGGTCGACGACCGCGAAGGCCTGCCGCGCTGGGGCATCCAGAGCCTCGGGAATCAGCCGGAAGTAGCCGCCATAAGCCGCATCCACATGGACCCGGAAGCCGTACCGCTCCCGCAGCGCCAGAATCTCGTCCAGCGGATCGATTGCGCCGATGGCCGTGGTGCCCAGCGTCACCACCACCGTGCCCACGCCGCCTTTGCGCAGTTCGTCCTCCAGCGCCTCCATGCTCATGCGTCCGCGGCGGTCAGCCGCGATGGGCGCATACTCCAGCTTCAGCACGGCGGAGATGCGCTGATGGGTGTAGTGCGCCTGCTCGGAGCCGACAATGCGCTTGCCAGGAGCCAACTGCCCGGCCACCCACAAAGCCTCCAGATTGGCCAGCGTTCCGCTCGAAGTCAAATGGCCGAGAAAATCCGCCCAGCCGAAGATCGCGGCGATTTCGCGGACAGCCTCAATCTCCATCTCCGAGCTGGCCCGGCCACCGTCGCGAGCGTGGTTGTTGGGGTTGATCGTCATGGCCAGCGCGTAAGCAGCCCGCGCCAGCGGATGGGGCGGCTTGAGCATCTGCCCGGCATAGAGAGGGTGAAAGAAGGGGTAGTTGTCGCCCAGCCGGAGCGCGACCTCTTCCAGAATCGGTGCCATCGCCGCCGGATCGGCAGCGGACTCAAAGGCGGGCAAAGCCGCGAACTGCTCCTCGAGCAGCTCGGTGGCGCGCGACAACAGTCCGGGAACGGGATCGGTTGGCATGGTAACCTTCCACGGTAACACAGCAAGAGTACGACATTAAGGCCTTCCAATTCAATAAGTTCCGAAATTGAAAATGAAAAATGTGTTGCAAAACGCAACAATTTAGCACTTAATTTAGAGAAGGGATGGTACACTGCTTTCAG
>PLPA01000006.1:0-3217 GCA_003159355.1 Acidobacteriaceae bacterium
GAATGAATTCGCACAACTCTTGCAGAATGAGTTGATTCTGCCCCGTGACCCGCACTTGGTGGCCCGGTTTATCGCGCTACTCGATGAGTATTTCGCGGAGGCTGCTCCGCTTGAGCCTACCGCCCAGGATGGCGTCAGCGTCGATCTGGTTCAGAACACGGTTGGACCGATCCCGATCACAGATATTCCGCCTTCCACGTATTCCGCTCCGGCTGTGGTTCGAGAGCCTACTCCGGCGGACGGCGTGAATGTCGTTCACCAGGAGCCGCTTTACTTCAATCCCAACGCTTCAGAACTAGGAGTGAAGTCCTTCACAAGGGACGGCGTTGAGCAGATTCCCCAGGAGCCGAGTGTCGCGGACCCTACGTTGGTTACGGAACCTATCCCGGTTACGGACCCCGCTCCGGTGGAATCATTACCGGAATCGACNNCCCAAGCCGCATGGCGAAACCAAACCGCACGAATCGACTGAAGAGCAAGAGAAGAGCGACGGCGGAAGCGATCAGATTCACAACGTCCACGATCACGGCGATGGGACTTTCCACACAGAGCATCCCGACGGAACCCGCGAAGAGCATCCAGACCATCTGCATATGCTTGCGCACCTTGGCCACAAGGTAACGGACGGCGACAAGCACCACATCGTACATCACGACGGCATCGCAGCCCACTCCCACTCGATTGATGAGCAGGGACAGCATACGGACCATGGTGAGCACAACACCGCAAACGAGGCTCGTGAGGCGATGGACAAGTTTCTCGGCGAAGAGTCCGAAGAACCGCAGCACCAGCATGGCGAATCAGAGAACGAGGAAGGCCCAGCACTGGGCGGAATGTAACCGGGCAGAACGCCCAAGGAGAATGACGTGAAAAAGACACTCTTGATTATCGGCGCGTTGCTTCTGGCTTCACTGCCCGTTTCAGCGCAGTATTATGGCCAATACGCCAGCGACATCAATGTCAGCAGCTTTGCCTATGGAGTCACACCCAATGGCGGACCGGCGCTTATTGTTGGTGCTGGCGGCGGAACTTCGGGAAGCTACTCAATCACGCTGGATTACGGAAAAACCTCTACCGGCGTGGGCGCGTATCCTCTTTACCCATTTTCAGGCACCACCTATCCTCCGTTCGCAATCGGCTCCGGCGCGACCTATGAGGTTGTCACTCCGAGTTCGGCATCATGCACAACCGGCCAGGCGAACAGTTACCAGCAATGCGTATTGACGGCGACTTTCACTTACGCGCATGGTGCTGGAGATGTGGTGAGGGCATCGGATGGTGGAGTATTTGAGGCGACTCAATACTTTACNNTTTTATCACGTGCTGAAGGCTACTCTCGTTGACGAGAATACCGGCACAGCCTATGCGAGTGGAGGCGTTCTGACTGTCGGATATGGTACAACGGCAGCCACAAATGCTCTTGCATCGACAGTTGCTGCGGCTTTCCTTACGTCGGGAACCACTATGCAGGAGATCAATGAAAGCGGCGTATTGAATGCGGTCCTTACTGCGGCCAACGTGCTCAATCAGCCCATCTACATCACCAATGCAACCGGAGCCTTCACTACAGGAACAGGAACCTTGAAGGTGATTCTGGAGTATTCTGTTTCGGTGCAATAATGCCATCAGTATCGAAGGCGCAACAAACCGCCATGCAAATCGCGGAGCACGCCCCTGGCAAACTCTATTCGAGAAACCGGGGGCTGCTCAAGATGTCCCATTCGCAATTACACGATTTTAGCGTTGGCTCCGAGAAGGGCAAGCCTGATCGGAAGGGGAAACTATATGGCGCGAGATAAAGACGACAAAATGGTTTTGATTGGAGGCGCTTGGGTATGGCTTTCCGATGTAGCATCTGTTGTACCTCTTAACCACCCAATTGTGAAAGATTTAACATTTCGTCCAAGAACCAAGTCTGCAATCTGTGTGGAATCATCTTCTTTGTTGCTTGAGGATGAACGAGAACCGCAAGAGCTTGTTGCAGACATCATGCGAGATGAGCGATGAGCAAACTCTATGCAGCAGACCGCAAGAAGATGCCGAAGAGTTCCTTTGCCGGACCTGGGCGCAGCTTCCCAGTCAATGATGCCACACACGCTCGACTGGCGATCAGCGGCGCAACCCGCAGCGAACACGCTGGCAACATCAGCGAATCGGAAGCCGAGCGCATCAAGTCCAAGGCGCGGGGAAAGTTGTATCAGCGATGAACCACAACGGCGCATACTGTGTACGCCACGCATGGAACGCCCTCACGCAAGGGCCGTGCTGCCAGTGCATGACCGGACAGCAAAAGCTCGATTACGTGTGGAAGCAGATGCGGGAAGCGCGGTTGTCGCCCAAGGACTGCCTGATTCAATGCCCGTACTGCCTGAGTATGATTACCGACGGAAAGCCGTGCTGTGACGTGATTGCAAGGGCAATGGCGGCGATTCTAGCGCGTGAGGATGTGGTGAACTTGGGAATCGAGGCCGCAAATCGCAACTAACGCCCTACTCCCGGATGGACTTGAAGCGGACGAAACCGGCCTGGACTCGGTTCCACAGCCCGATGATCCGCCAACCTACGGCGAGAATAACCGGGATATGCCTCAAGACTTGACTGACAAGCTAGAAGGCATCGTAAAGAAACTCCAAGACCAGGAAATGTACGACCGGCGCATCGAAGTGCTGCTCGACCGCATCATGCGCTTCTATTACGATGGAATCCAGCACGTTTACCCCAACTGGTCAACAGGTGTTTACCAGGTTGGTACGGCTGGCGGATATGTTGATATCGGTAATGGCCAGAATGTTCAATGCCCAATGTTTATGGGCGCTTACAACATTTTCAGAGCGCGTTGGCGTTCGCTCGATGCGGTGCTAACACAGAATCCTCCCGGCATTGGGTTCTCGGCGGATAAGCAGGATTCTGAGTCCATCGAGGCATCTGAGACGGCTGAAGGGTTCTGGGAGATATTCGACCGGTCGGAAAAAGGCGGCGCGGTAAAGAGGATTCAAAAGCGCGTCTCTTACATGATGGGAATGTCGGGCCGGACAATCGCATGGACGCACACGCTGAAATCCAAGGCGCGTTTTGGCTTGAATGATGAGGATGAGCCGCGCTCAATGGAGATGGCAGACATTTACGGAACAATGGAGTCCAAGGTTCCCATCGTCTGCAAGTGCTGGTCCGACGCGCCGTACTGCTTCCTGTTTGACGATAAGAATGTTCTTACCCT
>PLPA01000006.1:3270-3485 GCA_003159355.1 Acidobacteriaceae bacterium
TCTGCTTATCCGGGCGCTGATGAAAAAGACGTGCGCGATGATGGCAAAGAGTTCACTTATCGAGACAAGTTCCTGCAACTGTTCCCTGATGGGTGCCATGTCAAATATGTAGGCAAGTCGTACTCAGAAAGCTGGAATGAGTGCCCTGACGATGCGATTGATATTGTGTTCCCGATGGAGCGCGATGGCATGACCGGCGGGGCGCTGATGGAGCC
>PLPA01000054.1:0-483 GCA_003159355.1 Acidobacteriaceae bacterium
ATTATGACTTACGCCAATTACGTGAGCGGCAGTGACCATACCCATTGGAACGACTTCTACAACATCACTTATACGGGAGGGAGCTAACATGAAAATTCGTGGAGCGATGTTGCTGTTATTGGTTGCGCTGCTGGTTTCAGGGTGCAAAGGAAGAATGTTTCCGGCCCCGCAGGGGAATCTGTCGGGCGACCCACCAGCGAGCGGGTCAAGCCAGGATGCGGCGCAGACCGGACTGAAGTTGATGCAGTCGCTGGTCATGACTGAGAACTTTCAAGGGCTTGGATTCAGTTCGGTGGACCAGGTGAAGAACGCGCAGTTGGGCGATCCGCTGAAGCTCTACAGGGTTCCCTTGGATGCGTTGTCGGCCTACAAAGGCGACACCAATGCCTTCGGGCTTTTGCAGGATGCGCATAAGATGATCTACCCGGTGACGGTGGACCAGCAAGTGGTTTCTTCTCTGTCGGCGACGCAACGCGACGATGG
>PLPA01000054.1:531-6603 GCA_003159355.1 Acidobacteriaceae bacterium
GTTCTGCAAAAGAGCGCGAGCGCTTATAACGGATTACCGCAATAAGTGGCGGGAAGTGATTGGGTTTGGAACGATGAGGCCTAAATGCGTCAAGCGGCGGAAGTGAACCTGCTTCCGCCGCTTGCTAACTCCGCTAAAGACTTACTCCGATCAAATTTCCAGAATCACCGGCATAATCATCGGCCTTCTTCCGGTTGTCTTCTGGATCATGCGTTTCAGTTCCACGCGAACCTTTTCCTTGACCATGCCATAATCGGTCTTCTCTTCGGTGGTCAACCCATCGAGAGTCTTGAGAACCAGTTCGCGGGCTTGCTCGGTGATATCCGAGCCGCCAAAGCCGCGCATCACCACCTCGGGCGATTGCTCCACCTTGCCGGTGCGCTTGTTGATGGCCAGCACGGCGAGGACGATGCCGTCTTCAGAGAGGATGCGGCGGTCGCGGATGACGAGGTCTTCCACTACATCGATGGAGGAGCCGGAGTCAATGAGGATGCGGCCGGCGGTGATCTTGTCGCGCTTGCGGGCGTCGTTGCTGTCGAGTTCGAGGACGTCGCCGTCTTCAAGGATGATGGCGTGCTCGACGGCGCCGGTCTCAATGGCCACCTGGGAGTGCTTTTGGAGGTGGCGGTAGTCGCCGTGGATGGGGATGAAGAATTTGGGGCGGACAAGGTTGATGAGCAGGCGCTGCTCCTCCTGGCTGCCGTGGCCGGAGACGTGAATGAGGCCATTGGAGCCGTCGTCACAGACGACGTTGGCGTCGCGGCGGCAGAGGTGGTCGATGACGCGGAAGATGCTCTTTTCGTTTCCGGGAATGATGCGGGAGCTGAGGATGACGGTGTCGCCGGAGTCGATGTGGGCGTACTTGTTGTTGTCGACGGCGGCGCGGCTGAGGGCGCTCATGGGCTCGCCCTGGGTGCCGCTGATGAGGATCATCAACTGCTCGGGCGAAAAGTCGCGCACCTGGCCGGAATTGATGACCAGGCCGGAGGGAATGTCGATATAGCCCAGGTCCTGGGCAATCTCAGTGCTCTCCATCATGGAGCGGCCGACGATGGCCACCTTGCGGCCATGCTTGCGGGCCAGTTCGAGGGCGATGCGGATGCGGAAGATGGAGGAAGAGAAACAACTGAAGAAGAGCTTCTTCTTGGTTTGCGAAAAGACTTCGTCGAGGCGGGGAATGACGGCGCGCTCGCTGGGCGTGTAGCCGGTGCGTTCGACGTTGGTGGAGTCCTGGAGCAGGGCGAGGACGCCGCGCTTGCCGTACTCGGCAAAGGTGTGCAGGTCAAAGGCCTGGTCGTCGAGGGGCGAGAGATCGATCTTGAAGTCGCCGGTGTGGATGACGATGCCGACCGGGGTTTCGATGGCCAGGGCGACGCAGTCCACCAGGGAGTGGGTGACGCGGATGGGCTCGATGGTGAAGGGGCCGAGGGTGAACTTCTCCTTGGGCGTGATTTCGATGAGCGTAGTTTCGTCGAGCAGGTGATGCTCTTCGAGCTTGCCCTCGACGTAGGCCAGGGTGAACTCGGTGGCGAAGACCGGGACCTTGAGTTCGGAGAGAATCCAGGGCAGGCCGCCGATGTGGTCCTCGTGGCCGTGGGTGAGCACGATGGCGCGGACTTTATCGCGGTTCTCAGTGAGATAGCTGATATCGGGGACGACAATGTCGACGCCAAGCAACTCTTCTTCGGGGAACATCAGGCCGGCATCGATGACGATAATGTCATCCTGCCACCGGAGGGCCAGACAGTTCATACCGAACTCACCCAGGCCCCCGAGGGGGATCATGCGTAATTTATCTTGAGCCATTCAAGGTCGATTCTACACCGTGTAAGTTAGCGAGCCTGCACGGGTGGAGATGCGGAGAGGCCAACAATGCCAAGCCCCCGGTGTGAGATGCGAGCTGCTGCCTAGGGCGCCTCGCACTGGGATTCCGGGTTCTCGTTGCGGCACGGACATCCAGCGATCGATCATGGTGCCTGCACAGCGGGCACCGCACAAGTGCTTTACGCCCTTGGTGTGCGCCTGTTTCAGGCTACCAACGGGTGAGTTGGATTAATGGCTGCTCGTCGCCCGGGTTATCTCCGTGGAAGCAATCCACCCATGCGAGCCACCAGTCGCCGTCCAAGCCTCTCTTGTCTCCGCAAACATCGCATGTATAGCTCTCGGTGTACGCCATGGGTCGCCCCTCCTGTTGGTTGAAAGTGTCACAGGAGGAAAACGCATTGCCAAGTGCGGGTGCGTGATTTGAGGGGGGCGCTGATTATTATCATATTGACTTTGAATGGGTTGTAAATTTGGAAAACTTGTTATTGACAATCGTATAGTGGTGGATATAAATTTGTGCTGAGCACTATGTGCTTAAGGAGACATTATTATGCGCCGAAAGATTCTGGCCTCTCTCGTTCTGCTCCCGGTGATGGCCCATGCCCAGGCCCTCACCTCGATCGAACCTCAGCCGTCCCCATCCTCGGCGATGCTTCAAGCCGAGCAAACCCATCCCGCCGGCATGGCGGAGTTGGCAATGGCCGCCGCTACTCCCGCGGCGGCAGCTTCGGCCTCGGTTGCAACCATCAACATGCCCAGCCACGCCGCGATCCGGGAGTTTGTGCAAACCCGGGTGACGGAGAACGTCGTGGATGCTGCCCTGCGCCGGGGAGGAACCCTGGAGTACGCCATGATGGGCAGTCTGCCGACCGAGTCTTCCGCGCCGCGGGTGACGCGTGCGGTTGAAGTGGACTTGTCCGCGCAGGAGTTGGCGGAACAGCCTGCGGTGAGCAACATCGTGGTGCACGCCACGGTGGATGCGTATGGCTTCCCGCGCAATCTCTCCATTGTCCGCTCAGCCGGAGCCGTGGTCGATAAGAAGGTGCTGGACGCGATGAGCCAGTATCGCTTCACGCCGGCGACGCTGGACAACAAGCCAGTCGACGCCGCAGTGACGATCTCGATCAAGATCGAGAAGCCGTAAGGCAGCGACTCAGCACGCTCGCAAGCTAGCGGGTTGAGACGAGGCGACGGGAGAACAAGTTTGCGCTATCACTCTCCACAACCGGAGAGGAGAGCGTGATTGACGAGCACCACTGCGCTCTCATCCTCCACAACCGGAGGGTGGGAGCGCAGTTCGTTTTGCGGAATGAGCGCGCTGCGGTCAAAGCGGCCACTCAGAAGGCTTTGCGGGAGCCTGGGGCTCGGCGCGCACGGCCTTTTTCATCTTCATCCTGTGCCTGATCCTCCGCCATTGACCAACCCAGGCTATGCTGCTGATCACAATAATGGCTATCGCCAGACCCATCAGGGAATCTTTCGCCATAGTGTGCCTCCCGTCGCCAGAGAGGCGAGTCTACTCTTTTCGCGAGAGCCGGAAATGTGATCCTTATCACCGTTCGTGGCGCGCCTGTGGGATGATTTGCGCATCGCCGGGCGAGGCGATAAGATTCGTGGGAACTTTTGGGAGACTTGGAATGCGCGTTCGTTCTGCAATGGCAAAGGCAGGCAGGCTGGCTCTTTTCCTGGCGGTCACGGCGGTTGGGGCTGGAGCACAGGCAGCAGCACAGACGGTGGCGGCGACTCCGCCGATGGGATGGAACAGTTGGAACAAGTATGGCTGCAACGGGATCAACGAGAAGGTGGTCCGCGATATCGCCGATGCGATGTCCAGCAACGGCATGAAGGACGCAGGCTATCAGTACGTCATCATTGACGACTGCTGGCAGACAGATCGCGACGCGGCCGGCAATATTGTCGCCGATGCCGCGAAGTTTCCTTCGGGTATAAAGGCGCTGGCGGACTACGTTCACAGCAAAGGCCTGAAATTCGGTATCTATACAGACGCTGGAACCAAGACCTGCGCGGGACGCCCCGGAAGCCTCGGACACGAGTATCAGGATGCGAAGCAGTATGCGAACTGGGGTGTGGATTATTTGAAGGAAGACTGGTGCAATACGCTGCATGGGCAAAGCAGCGAGTCCTCCTACACGCTGATGCGCAATGCATTGGCCGCCTCGGGACGGCCCATCGTCTTGAGCATTTGCGAGTGGGGCTCGACCAAGCCATGGTTGTGGGCAGGGCCGGTAGGGAATCTGTGGCGTTCGACGGGAGACATTCAGGATTGCTGGGATTGTACGACGACCTGGGGCGGCAACGGGGTGATCCATATCATCGACCAGATAAACGGGCTGGAGAGCTATGCCGGACCTGGGCACTGGAATGACCCCGACATGCTCGAGGTCGGCAATGGTGGCATGACAACGGAGGAGGATCGCGCACACTTCAGCATGTGGGCTCTAATCTCGGCGCCATTGTTGACCGGCAACGACCTGGGCAATATGTCCGCGGCCACCAGGGAGATTCTGCTGAACAAGGAAGTCATCGCCATCGATCAGGATGCCCTTGGTCAGCAAGGGCGGCGCATTCTAAAGAACGGCGACTCCGAAGTTTGGTCAAAGCAGTTGGCGGATGGCGGGCGTGCCGTGGTGCTGCTGAACCGCAGCGCAGCCCCAGCCACGATCGATGTGCGTCAGACCGATATCGGCTATCCGGCAGGACTCGCGGCAACCGTGCGGGACTTGTGGTCGGCGAAAGAGAGTTCAGGGCAGATAGGAAGTTATTCTGCGCAGGTTCCAAGCCACGGCGTCGTAATGGTGAAGGTGAAGCCGTAGCGCCATATTTTAGTCACTCCAGATCCATCCGGACTACATCCGTGCGGGGTGGCAGATCATTGCCACTCCCTTCCTTTGGCAAGAACCCTCTCGATTCGCAGCCCAGCCCCTCCGCTCTCGACGCTGAAGCGCACCAGGTCGGCTGGCATCCCAACTCGCAGGATGCCTATGCCGCCCACGAATCTGCCCGGATTCTCAGTGGCCATGCGAACGCTGTCACCGAGAGAAATACCCGTCATGGTCATCGCACGCGCAATTCCATCCTTCAAGGGAACAGCCGCACCGGCAAGACACTCCGTTCCCGCCACATTCAGGCGGCCATTGGATTGAAGCTCCACTCGGCCTCCTACTGGTGCGTCGTAGGTTCCCGCCGGCATCCCAGCCAGGGCCACTGCATCGGAGATGAGGATGGAGCGCTCCACTCCCTTGGCGCGCACCATCGCTTTGAGCGTATCGCCGGGAAGATGGTGGCCATCGGCAATCATCGTCGCTGTCAGTCGATCCTCGGCCAGTTGCGTCCAAATGGGATTTGGATGTCTTGGAAGCACGTTGGCGATGCCGTTGCCCAAATGTGTCGACAACCTTGCGCCGGCGTCTGCCGCCTTTCGAATTTCTTCCGGGGAGGCGTGGGTGTGTCCAATGGCAACGTGAACTCCCTGTGCGGTCAGCCTCGAAATGTATTCCTCAATCCCTTCAAAGTGCGGTGAAATCGTAACCATGCCCACCAGGCTGCCTGAAGCATCTTGCCACCGCAAAAACTCTGCCAGATCCGGCGGTCGAATGTGCTCCGCTGGATGTGCACCGCGGAAACCAGCTATCGGACTGATACTCGGGCCCTCAATGTGCACGTAAGGAACGCAACCGGCCACCAGCCTGCTAAGTTGCCGTGCCTTCGCAATCGCTCGCAGAGCCGCAATGATCTTCGATTCCGGTGCGGTGATGATCGTAGGGAGATAGGTCGTAACCCCGGATGCAACCATCTTCTTCGTCAACGAGACAATCACGTCAGGGTCCGGCTCGTCGAGATTCACGTCGTCTCCGCCGTATCCATTTACCTGCAGGTCGACAAACCCCGGCGAAAGCCACCCATCCTCATCGCGCCCGCCTGCATCGATGGCATGAACAATTCCATCGCACACAGTCACTTCGATCGGATTCCCATCAACAGGGTTGAGTCCCGTTATCTTAAGCATGCCGTCAGCTCCTCGGGCAATTCGCAAAACTGCGGGTCGAGAAGGCCATTTCGCCGGAGACCCTCGATTCCGGCGTGGCTACCGGCCTGCTGAATCACCGGATTGCGCCCGCTTCCCAAACAACCTCACCACTCGATCGTGACCAGCGAATAAGTTTTGACATCGGGAATTCGGAACACGGTCAGGGCCGCGTTCTTGCTGAAAGCAACCGTTTGCATCGC
>PLPA01000058.1 GCA_003159355.1 Acidobacteriaceae bacterium
CGTCACGGCGGCGGCGCTTTTTCAGGGAAAGACCCGACGAAGGTGGATCGCTCAGCCGCTTACATGGCCCGTTACATCGCCAAGAACATTGTGGCCGCCGGCCTGGCCGATCGCGCCGAGGTTGCGCTGGCGTACGCCATCGGCGTAGCCGATCCAGTCAGCGTGCGCGTGGATACCTTTGGAACGGGCAAGATCGGCGAGGCCAAGCTGACGGAGTTGGTCCGCAAGAACTTCTCGCTCACGCCCAAGGGCATCATCGAGAGCCTCAACCTGCGCCGCCCCATCTACCAGAAGACCGCCGCCTACGGCCACTTCGGCCGCACCGAGCCCGAGTTCACCTGGGAGGCCACCGACAAGGCCGCGGCCTTGGCCGAGCAGGCCGGATTGAAGGCCGCGGCCAAGTAACCCTCACCCAACACCCTCTTAACAGCAAGGGACCCTTCGTCAGAAGGGTCCCTTGCTGCAAGAGTGCAGCTTTCGGTTGGGCGGCCTTTCGTCCAGAGATCGGAAGTTTGGAGTTTCTCCGGGGAATGCTGAGTGCATCGGTGATTTGGCGCAATCCTGATTCGACCACTTTACGAAATTTGAGGTCCATGCACTTGTTATCAGAGACGAGACAGGGGCATCCAATTTCAGGGCCGCTCTCAATTTCTGGAATCTGCGCCATTCGTAAGAGACCGTAAGAGCAAGATCTTCTCATCCGTCATGGCGCAGATTCCTGGATTTTGGCGGGACCCGTGTTGATCGAGAGCTGCTATGGATGTGTCGGGATCACGCCGGACGCAAACAAGTCTGACAAATCATTCGCGTTGGCCGCATCACCCAGATAGGGCGACGATCCGCCTGTTGCCCTCACATGGAAGATCTCCTGCATCGTGCGCAGGTCGGAGGAGTGAGTGTAGTCGATCGAGCTTGCGTAGGGAAGGCCGCCTTCATTGGGATGAGCGAGATTGGAGATGATGATCTCTCCGACCGTGTGGTTAAAATCGTCCGCGTTATCCCCGGCCTCACCGTCCTCCTCACTCTCATCCCACCAGAGAATGATCGCGCCGCCGTCCTGGTACGCTCTCGATGACATGATCAGGGGAACGAGCCTGCTGACCGCGTTATCGCCGGCCCTGATCTGCGATGCATCTCCGGTGAGGCCTGCAAAGCCGCCGGTGAGTGCGCTGTGCATTTCGTTGTATTGGTCGGGGGTAATCCAGTTGTAGTCGGCGACGCGGTTGTCAGCCAGGTCGAAGGCCAGTTGCTGCAAGGGTGCGTAATGGCTGGTAAGAGGGTTTGAGGTGGTCGTATTGCCGCCGCCATTCGTGTCGGTGAAGAAGACCTGCGGATTGTGTTTGCAGGCATAGTTGTATTGGACTGAATCGTTATACGCATTCAGGTAGCTGCCTGGCCCGAAGACGCCCGACTTGCTCACCAGCGGAACGGTCCACTGATCCCAAGGCAACGTCAGGTTGATGAGCTTGCCGCCGCTGGTTGTCAGGTCGATGTCTTCCTGATACGACTTCCAGGTCTTGCCCGCTCTCTGCAGCAGACCGCTGAGATGCTGCGTAGTTGTCTGGACATTCGGCGGGTTGTCAACATAGGGGTCGTCGTCATTGAGAATGCCGAAGTTGGTCCCGGCTTCAGCCCATAGGTAGTTTGGTTCTGAGGGGTGAATATGGGGATTGTTCCCGCTGGGAGTGGCCAGAACGTTGTGATAGGCCGTCGCGTAAGCCACGTGCCCGCTGATGTTCTCAAGGTGGCCGCCGATGATAGCAAGCCCAGTTCCATTGACAAGACTGTTAATGAACGGCGCGTTCGGGCTTTGATCGATGGGCTCAATCCCTCCGGGGACGGTAGCTGGCTGAGTCCAGTCGTGATTCTCGAGGGCGATCACGAATACATGCTTGATTTCCCGGTCTTCCTGGGCGCTTGCGCTGCAACTGCTCAGTGCAGCCACGAGTGCGAGCCCGGCAAGGGAACGGAAATAAGGGATCGTTGACATTGAAACCTCCAGTGTTGTGATTTGCGGCGTTGATTGGAATGCTTTCCGGGTTTTTCTTCGGGGAACCCGGACGGCCAACACCGCCGCTGAGAGTATAGATAGCAAGTGCATATTAAACAGTCATTATCGGTGCGTTAAAGAATACGCAACCAACCAGCCCTTTCGTCTATACAAGAGATCAAGTCCAACCGCAGACGCTCCATTGGGTGATAACAGCCCAATGCATACTTCGAGCCGGGCTGCTTGCAGTTTACCGAGTTCCGGGCGGATGGTTGCCTAATCGGAAACTGCACCGCTCCCTCCCATTCCGTTTTTACGCTCCCCGCGTCCATCCCCCGCTTCGCTCCCATACGTTGAACTGCCGTCCCCGAAGACCGTTCTCCTCCTTTGCGCTCGAACTCCTTGAGCCATTCTGGAAGCCTCCTCCTGCTTCGCCGGCGCACAACTCGGCCCCAACCAGTTTTGCAGAAAAATACGATCCGGCAGCGCAGAATGACTGTATGTCCAACCCCTTCCAGATCGATCTCCGCCGCCGCGGGCCTTTCCTGTTCCCTGTTCCCTGCTTTTCGGGTATCCCCCACCCCCTACCCTCCATACCCCTATTTCTCAGGGAGGAAAATCTACTCAAGTATATCAAAATAAACAATATGAAAGACAGACACCATGTACTTATCAGTAAACACAAGCCTCGAAAAACCTCAGTTTTTTGCCCGATTCGAGCCGAAAAACTGGTCCCGAAGATCCCTTTTCCCTCGCTTTTCTCATTATCCCCATCTGCAAAGGACACCGTTTCGACCTCCGGCAACAGCCATCCCGCAAATGCCTTAGAATGCTTTCTAGCGCGCTGCGCGTCTTTTCTGTTGAGGAGCAATCAATGCGTTTTCCTGCACTTGTCGTTCTTGCACTGGGCATGTCAACCCTGGCCGCCGTTCATTCCGCCGCGCAAACCACCCCCTGGGATTACGAGGGTAAGCGGGGCGAGCTGAACTGGGGCAAGCTCAACCCCGCTTACCAGGCCTGCTCCAAAGGCCGTGAGCAATCGCCTATCGACATTCGCGGCGCGCGCCTGAACAAGGCGCTCACCCCCATTGAATTCCACTACATCGCCGGGCCGGTAACGCTCGTGAACGATGGCCACACCGTCGTGGCGCGCGTGGATCCGGGCAGCTATATTGTCGCCGATGGCGTGCGCTATGAACTGGTCGAGTTCGACTTCCACCATCCCGGCGAAGAAGCCGTTAAAGGCAAGCTGAGCGACATGAGCATCCACCTGGTGCATCGCAGCGCCGACGGCAAGATGGCCATCATCGCCGTGCGGCTCATCGAGGAGATGGGCAAACCGAACGCCGTGCTGGCCACGCTCTGGCCCCATCTGCCCCGGACCGCCGGCGCCAGCGAAAAGGTAGCGGAGATGGTCAGCGCGGGCGGCCTTTTGCCCGCTGACCGCGGCTACTGGACATACATGGGCTCGCTGAGCACCCCGCCCTGCACCGAGGGTGTGCGCTGGTTTGTCTTCGAGCAGGACCTGAGTCTGAGCCGCGACCAGTTGCGCGTCTTCGCGGCGCTCTTCCGGGTGAATTCCCGCGGCTTGCAGGAGGCGCACGGGCGGCGCATCGAGGCCAACGAGTAGGCACCTGCGGTGGGGCAGCCGCTCGCTTTTCGCTCGCAGAGCAACCTGTCGGCGACGGTAATGCCAACTGCCTTTTGGTTGGCTCTTTAGGGCCGCCCCAGCTACACTTCCTCTATGCACGTACACGCGGCGCCTTCCGGCTCGGGCGCGAATCGAACTCAATCCGTGCTGCGCTTTTCGCTGGTGGCCACGCTCGCCTACGTGGTGGTCACCTTTGTGGCTGGGCTGCGCGCCCATTCGCTGGCGCTGCTCTCCGAGGCCGGCCACAACGCCTCCGACTTCCTCGCCCTGCTGCTCAGCTTTGTCGCCGTCTACTTCCAATCCCGCCCCGCCGACCCCTCGCGTACCTTCGGCTACCAGCGAGCCGGCGTTCTGGCCGCCTTCATCAACGCGGCCTCGCTGATCGCCATCGCCCTCTGGATCGCCGTCGAGGCAGTCCATCGGCTCTCGGCGCCGGTCGCCGTGCAGCCCCGGCTGATGATGATTGTGGCCGCCGCCGGAGTGCTGATGAACGGCGTGATCGCCGCCCTGCTGTGGGGCGTGGCCCGCGACGTAAACCTGCGCTCGGCCTTCCTGCACATGGCCGGAGACACGCTCTCCACCGCCGCGGTCATCGCTGGCGGCGCGGGCATCCTGCTCACCGGCCAAAACTGGATTGACCCCGTCCTTTCGCTCCTCATCGCCGCATTCATCCTCTGGAGCAGCCTGGGCATCGTCCGCGAGTGCTTCAACATCCTGCTCGAAGGCGCGCCCCGCGGCCTCTCGCTTCCCGAGATTCGCTCTGCCATGGGAGCCGTCGAGGGCGTCGTCAACGTCCACGACCTGCACGTCTGGAGCCTCGGCTCGAACTACGCCGCGCTGGCCTGCCACGTCACCATCGCCGACATTCCCCCCTCGGAGAGCGCTTGCATCCTGGCCCGGCTCAACCACCTGCTCCACCAGCGCTTCCGCATCAGCCACACCACCATCCAGTTCGAGCACATGGGCTGCCAGGAGCTGGAAGGCTGCGTTGTTCCCATCGAAGAGCTGGCCGGCGGCCAGAGCCGCGAGCACCACCACGGCCATGCGCATTAGAGCGCGTTACAAAATGCCGTATTGTGCCAGGGCACGACTTCAGAAGCGGAGTTTATTGTCTTGTAAAGCAGGAAAACAGGTGCCGGGCACCCCCGCCATTTTGTATCACCGCCCCGGTGTGGTTTCCTATCAGTACGCCCATGCTCAAGCGACTCGAAAGCTACTTTGAATTCACGCGCCTGGGAACCAACTGGCGCACCGAGATTCTGGCCGGCGTCACCACCTTTCTGACGATGGCCTACATCGTGCTGGTCAACCCGGCGATCCTGGCCGCGGCCGGAATGCCGCTGGCTGCCGTCACCGCAGCCACCTGCCTTTCGGCTGGCTTCGCCTCCATCATGATGGGCGTGGTCGCGCGCTACCCCATCGCGCTCGCCCCCGGCATGGGCCTCAACGCCTATTTCGCCTACACTGTCTGCATTCGGATGCATGTGCCCTGGCAGACGGCTCTGGGCGCGGTTTTTCTCTCCGGTGTCCTCTTTCTGGCGTTGACTGCCGTGGGCATCCGGCAGATGATTCTGCGCGCCATTCCATACGAACTCTACGCCGCCGTCGCCAGCGGCATCGGTCTGTTCATCGCGCTGATCGGCTTTCAAAACGCGGGAATCATCGCTGCCGATCCCATGACTCTGATCACCATGGGCAACCTGCGCAACCCCACCGCAGCGCTCGCACTGCTGGGGCTGCTGCTGATGGTGGCTTTGCAAGTGAAGAAGGTGCGCGGCGCTATCCTGATCGGCGTACTCTCCGTCACCGGCCTCGCCTGGGCACTGGGCCTCGCGCACTGGACGCCCGCCGCCGGCGGCGTCCACTCACTGGCTCAGACCGCCTTTCAGCTCGACATTCGCGGCGCGCTCAACAAAGGCCTGCTGGAGATTGTCTTCATCTTTTTCTTTGTGGACCTCTTCGACAACCTCGGCACGCTGGTCGCCGTCACCAAGCGCGCCGGACTGATCGAGGCCGACCACTCGATTCCCCGCCTGAATCGCATTCTCTTCACCGACGCCACGGCCACCGTCTTCGGCTCGCTGACCGGAACCTCGACGGTGACCAGCTACGTTGAGTCGGCGGCCGGCGTGGCAGCAGGAGGCCGCAGCGGCGTCACCGCCATCGTAACCGGCCTGCTCTTTCTCGCCGCCATCGGCGCGGCTCCGTTTGTGGCCATTGTGCCCGCAGCCGCAACCGCCCCGGCGCTTATCCTGGTCGGCTCCATGATGCTCTCCACCATCAGCGAGATTCGCTGGCACGACCCGCTGGTCGCCGTTCCCATCTTCCTCACGCTGGTCCTTATCCCTTTCACGTACTCCATCGCCAACGGCCTCGGCTTCGGCATCATCGCCTGGGCCGCGCTGCACCTGGCCGCCGGTAAGCTGCGCAAGCAGGACTGGCTGCTCTATCTGCTGGCCACGCTCTTTCTCGTCCGCTTCATCTATATGGGAACAAGTTAGCCCTGTTATCATCGGCACAAAAGCAGTAAAGGAGACCTCATGCGCTGGTATCACTCTCTCGCCTACTTCTTCGGGGGTGCGTTCCTCGTCAACTGCCTGCCCCATTTCGGTAATGGTATCTCGGGCCATGCCTTCCAAAGCCCCTTCGCATCGCCGCCGGGGCAAGGCTTGTCCTCAGCGACGGTCAATGTGCTGTGGGGCCTTTTCAACCTTGCCGTCGCCTACTTGCTCGTCTGCCGTGTCGGCAGCTTCAACCTGCGCAACACCCGGCATGTACTTGTTCTCGGCGCGGGCATTCTGCTCATGTCGCTCATGCTGGCCCGCGCATTCGGACGCTTCCACGGCGGGATGTGAACCGTCCATTGAATTAAGTCCGCTATTTTTCCCGCGCAGCCGTCGCGGTATACTCACGGCCAGGTGCAAGCGATGGATTTATCGACCCTCTTTTCGCCGAGTCTTCTGCAAAACGCAGCCGTGCTCACGGTGATTCTGGCGTTTGTCGGCTATTTGACTACCTTCCTCAGCGCCCGCATGCTGGCCCGCCGCAAGGACAAGCTGGAGTTGATCAACCGGTGCCTCAACGAGTTTTACGGTCCGCTCTACGTCGCCTCCCAGGCGGGCAATATCGCTTACCGTTCGCTGCTCAACAAGCAAGGCAAGACGCAGAGCTTTCCCATTCTCGACAGCGAGATGAAGGAGTGGATGCTGTGGATGAACACCACCTTCATGCCCCTGAACGATATTCGAGAAAAGATCATCATCGAGAAAGCCAGCCTGATCGTCGAGGAGCAGATGCCGCATTGCCTGCTCGACTTTGTCACCCATGTGGTCGGCTACAAGGCGGTGGTGGCCAAGTGGGCCGAGGGCGACTACTCCGAGCGCCGCTCCACCATCGGCTGGCCGCCGGAGTTTGATCTGTATGTGGAACGCTCCTATGCCGCGCTCAAAGCCGAACAGACCCGCCTGCTGCATGGCGCTCTCTGGCGGCTCTATCAGCGCCTCTTTCACCGCAAGGGGCGTTGATCCATGGACCCGCGCCGTAGGCGCTGCGTTAGTTAGCCGGGTGCCCCAGGTCCGGATTTTCGGACCTGGGATACCACGAACCCCAATCAGCTTTTATCATTCCGCTCAAACTGCTGGGTGCCCCATCCTTTCACGTTCTATGTGAAAGGGTGGGATACCACGAACCCTAATCAGCGAGTCGTTTTCCCTCACCCCACCATCGGCAGCCCCAGGCGCTTCCACAAGCTCAGCGTCGGGCCGGCCTGGTTGCCCGTATAAAAGTGCAGCCCTGGCGCGCCGTTCGCGAGCAGCGTCTCGCACAGGCGCGTAACCACCTCCAGGCCGAACTCCAGCAGCGCGGGCTTGTCATCCTGCAACTCTTCCAGGCGCAGGCGAATCCAGCGCGGCAGGTCGGCGCCGCAATTAGTGCAGAAGCGCAGGTTGTTGGCAAAGTTGGTGATGGGCATGATGCCCGGCGTCACCGGAATCGTGATGCCGGCCTTGGCGCAGCGTTCGATGAAGTCGAAGTAAGCGTCGGCGTTATAGAAGAGTTGGGTCAGCGCACCGTCCGCGCCCGCCTCCACCTTGCGGCGGAAGTTCTCGAAGTCCGCGCCGGGGTTCGCCGCCTGCGGATGCATCTCCGGGTAGGCGCCCACTTCGATCTTGAAGGCGTCGCCATGCTCTGCGCGGATAAAACTGACCAGCTCATTGGCGTAGTGGAAGTCGCCGGGAGCGGAGGCGCTCATTGCCGTGGCGGGCAGATCGCCGCGCAGAGCAACAATGCGCTTCACTCCCGCATCCCGGTAGCGCGTCAGAAGAGCGGCGATGGCGGCGCGCGTTGAACCCACGCAGGTCAGGTGCGGCGCAGCCTCCACGCCGGCGTGCTTGATCACCGACCTCAGCGTCTCGTAGGTGCCGTCCTGCGTGGAACCGCCCGCGCCGTAGGTAATGGAGAAATACTTCGGCCGCACCGCCGCGAGCTGGCCAATGACGGCCGGCAGCTTGGCCACGCCTTCCGGCGTGCGCGGCGGAAACAGCTCGAAAGAAAAACTGCGCGGCAAAGTCATGCGTGGAACTCCCAGGGAAGGACTGAAAAGCGAAGTCCGCAAATTCATCCTTGCACCATTCTTACCTATGCGATCCCAGAGCATCTACTCAGAAATGATTTTGATCGTCCTCAGCCACGTCTCCACTAATTGAGGCCATGCCGTCACTGGCAGCTTCGTGCGCCGCAGCCCGAAGGCATGACCGCCCTGCGCATATGAATGCAGCTCCACGGGAACCCCGGCCTTCTCGAGCGCAATGTAGTAAGCCAGCGAGTCGTACACGCTATCGATGTGATCATCCTCGTTCTGCAGCAAAAACGTAGGCGGCGTCTGGCTGCTGACCGGAACCTCGGGGTTCAACGTGAGATTTGCATCCGCAGTTGCCGAATGAGGAACGATAAACTTTTTAGCGCCTTGCTGAGCATCCCATTCCGCAGCGGAAAGCGAAAGATGCCCCGGATAAATCGCCACCGCAAAATCCGGGCGGCAGCTAACTTTGTCGGCTGCATCGACAGCAGGATACAAACGCTTCTCAAAATGCGTACTCATCGCCGCCACCAAATGGCCGCCCGCCGAAAACCCCAGCACTCCGATCTTGTGCGGATCAATGTGCCACTCGGCGGCGTGAAAGCGTACCAGCCCCACTGCCCTCTGCGCATCTTCCAACGCCATGGGTGATTCCGGATATGGCCCTGATTTCGGATACGGCCCCACATCCGTCACACGGTATTTCAACAGCACACAAGTTATCCCTCTGGACGTGAGCCAGTCGCAGACCTCCGTGCCTTCGAGATCGATGGCCAGAATCTGATAGCCTCCGCCGGGAAAGACGACCACCGCGGCGCCCGTACTCTTTTTCGTGGGCGAATAGACGGTCATCGTAGGCTGTGAAACGTTACTCACCGCAATCCACGGTTTGGCAGCAACCAGCGAATCCTTCCCCGTCGTCTCAGCGACCTCGGGCCCCGCGACCGGCTGAGGATCAGGCGCCGCCCCCGGCCAGATCGAGATTTGCGTGTGTCCCTGCGTTGGCTGCCAGACTGTTGTCTGCGCGCTCAAACCGCCGAACACAAAGACAACACAGAAAGCAAGAATCAAAAGCTTCATCGCAATCCCCGCGCGTTCGTTTCACACCTACTGATTAAGTCAGACCTGACCTACATGGCCGGGTGCCCCAGGTCCGGACCTTCGGACCTGGGAAACCACGAACCTCCTGGCGCACAAGCGCCGTCTGCCGCACCGCAGGTGCTCAGTACCGGTAATTCTCCGCCTTGTACGGCCCCTCAACAGCGACGCCCAGATAGTCAGCCTGCCGCGCGGAGAGCGTCGTCAGCTTCACGCCGATCTTCTCCAGATGCAGCCGCGCGACCTCTTCGTCCAGCTTCTTGGGCAGCACGTAGACGCCCACCTTGTACGTGTCCTTGTGGGCCCATAGGTCTAGCTGCGCCAGCGTCTGATTGGCGAAGCTGTTGCTCATTACGAAGCTCGGATGGCCCGTCGCGCAGCCCAGGTTCACCAGTCTTCCTTCGGCCAGCACGAAGATGCTATTGCCACCGGGGAAGGTGTAGTAGTCCACCTGCGGCTTGATGTTGAGCTTCACCACGCCCGGCTCCGCGTTCAGCCGGTCCATCTGGATTTCGTTATCGAAGTGGCCGATGTTGCAGACGATGGCCTGATCCTTCATGCGCTTCATGTGTTCGAGGGTGATGATGTCCACGTTGCCGGTGCAGGTGACGTAGATGTCGCCGCGGCCCAGCGTCTCCTCGACCGTGGTCACCTCGAAGCCCTCCATCGCCGCTTGCAGCGCGTTGATGGGATCGACCTCAGTGATGATGCAGCGCGCGCCCATGCCACGCAGCGAGTGCGCGCAGCCCTTGCCCACATCGCCATAGCCGCAGATCACCGCGACTTTGCCCGCCACCATCACGTCGGTCGCTCTCTTGATGCCGTCGGCCAGCGACTCGCGGCAGCCGTAGAGGTTGTCGAATTTGCTCTTGGTCACTGAGTCGTTCACGTTGATCGCCGGCACCAGCAGCTTGCCCTGCTCCATCATCTTGTAGAGTCGGTGCACGCCGGTCGTGGTCTCTTCGGAGACGCCGCGCCACTCCGCTGCCACCTTGTGCCAGTGCTTCGGGTCTTCGGCGTAGACCTTCTTTAACAGATCTTTGATCACCTGCTCTTCGTGGCTGCCTGAAGGCGTATTCACCCAGCCGTCGCCCTCTTCCAGCTCATAGCCTTTGTGAATCAGCAGCGTCACATCGCCGCCGTCGTCCACAACCAGTTGCGGCCCCTTGCCTCCCTTGTGCGAGAGCGCAGCCCAGGTGCATTCCCAATACTCTTCCAGCGACTCGCCCTTCCAGGCGAAGACCGGGACGCCCGTTGCGGCAATCGCCGCCGCCGCATGGTCCTGCGTCGAGAAGATGTTGCAGCTTGCCCAGCGGACCTCCGCGCCCAGGCTGACCAGGGTTTCAATCAGCACCGCCGTCTGAATCGTCATGTGCAAGGAGCCGGTGATGCGCACCCCGGCCAGGGGCTTGCCCGCGGCGTACTTGTTGCGGATCGACATCAGTCCCGGCATCTCCTGCTCGGCGATGGTGATCTCCTTGCGGCCCCAGTCGGCCAGAGCCATGTCGGCGACCTTGTAAGCCAAATCCGTGATTCCCAGTGTTGAAGTTGCCATGCAGATTCTCCTTGTATCGTTAAATCGTGATATATTGATATGTATCAGAGTCCGCTTATGGCGTCAATCATAAAAATTCTCCGCGTCCTGGCCGACCCCAACCGGCTCCGCATTTTG